>JAHEAK010000517.1 GCA_024642805.1 Kofleriaceae bacterium
GATTCGCGCCCATCGTGTTTGGGTCCCAGATGATGATGGCGAAGAGGGTCTCTTCCGAATCTGCCAGCGAGAACTGGTAACCGATAGGTTCTGATTCGTCGGGAACCAGTGCCTGCATGCGATCCCAGGTCGTGTCCCATTGTGCGCGCGCGCTTTCCGGGACTTGCTCACTGGTGATTTCTTCAGCGAAGCCTTCGAAGAAGGCATCGATGGCGAAAGCTTCTTCGATCTGTCGCTTCAGCTCATCGCTGGTCGAGCTATCGGGCGCGTCCTGTCGTGGCAGGCAGCGGGTCGCTAGGCTTTGGGCGAAGAAGGAACCGCCGACTTGCTTGTCAGCTGCGAAGAACTGAAACACGGCCACCTCGCTATCGTCGATGGTTCCGAACTTGACGATACGAGTTACCTCCGAGAGATCCGCGAGGCCCGAGACATCGGCTTCGGCGAAGAGGCCGAGAGTGGCTTGCAGTGCTGGGCTATCTGCGTCGATCGTCTGCTCTTCGACCTCGCCGAGCTCTTTGCGCTGGCTACCAGCAACCAGTGTCATCGAGGTCGGCGCATCGCCGTGAAGCTCGATGGCAAACTCGGAGGCGAATCCGCGATCGGGGTTGGCGGGTGCCTGGCAAGCGTAGCGGGCGGCCTGCTCATCACTCTTGTCGGAATCGGCGGAGTCGCCGGAGGAGGCATCGACGCAGTTGAAGACCAGGAGGAGGGGAAGCAGGGTGAGGCAGCGTGACGATGGAAACATGGTGGAGCCTTTGCGGGCCCGGCGGTTGGAGGGAGGGGGTGAGGGAGGGCCGGGTGCCCTTTGCTAGTGCAGCCTCGGTGCCAGGATCTCGCGCAAAACCAGCAACAGATTTCGAGCCGATACACCTCGCTGGCTGGGGGAGATGCCACCCATGGCTCGCCAACGAGCTAGGAGATCGCCGCACGCGGGCGCACGTGCTGAAGCTCAGCCTACGTGAGCGTCTGCCTAGGCCTGGCCCGAATCGGGCAAGAGACGCAGACCAGCGGGCAAGGAGTCGCCGAGTGCCACGCGCTCCTCGCGCGCTTCGAGCTCGACGACTTCTTCCACCAGGCGCGCCGTGCGATCGCCACCCTCGAAGCTGCGCAGGCGCTTGGCGAGCGAAGCGCGGAGCTTCTCGTCGATGTCGCGGGCGCGATCACCGGTCTTGCGACCGAGCTGGGCCATGGGAAACGCGGCCTTGTCGGGGCTCGGCCACTCGTACTCGAGAATCGCACGCAACCAGGCATTGACCTTGTCGACGGGCACGACCGCATTGAGTGGCCCATAGAGAGGAACGCGGCCACCGATGCGCCCTAGGGCCCAGAAGTGAATGTCTTCGTTGCGGCCCTTCTTGCTGTCCATGCGAGTGATGAGCTCGTCGCCTAGCTTGCTCTTGAGGGCGGGTTGAATGCGCTCGAGATTGGCCAGGGTGCGCCACATCTCCTCGCTCTCTTGACGAGTCGGCTTGATGGCGTGCCACTTCTTCTTCTGATTCTTGCTGGGCAAGAAGAGCTGCGCCAGGCGATCGTAGATCTGTTCTTGTTGGCCCTTGACCATGCCACCGGCGATGCGCCGCCACAGGATCCACCAGGCCAGGCGGCAGGCTTCCTGTTTCTCGTGCACCAGTCCCTGATTGAAGACGCGCCACATCTGCTTGATGCGCCAATCGTCGAGAGGGGCGCCGCGGCCGGGGCGCAGACAGAAGCCGCACAGGTTCAGCCAGCGCGACTCGTGCTCCGGAGAGGTCTTGCGGCAGTCCTCGACTTCGAGGGTGGCATCGAAGAGGGCGCGCGCCGTGGCCATGTTCCACTCTTCGCGACGTGCGTCAAAGAGCGACTCGAGTTGCTTGACCAGCTGCGCGGGCGTGACATCGCTCTTCCCCTGAAAGCAATTGCGCAGAAGCTCGCAGCCCTCGCCAGTCTTGGGATTGGCCGATGAGACTTCTTCTGAGTCGGCGGAGCCGCCAGCGCGCATGTCGAAGGTGAGACGCCAGCGCTCGCCGCCGTCCTTGGGCTCTTTGCACCAGATTTCCAGCGAGCCGAGCTCGGTGACCCGAATCTCCAGTCGTACAGTCGCCTTCGAGCGGCCGGGCGCCCGCAATACCGTGACGATGGGCGGCAGCTCTAGAAGATCGCTGTCGTCGTCTTGCGAGTCGGCCAGGCCGTCGCCAATGGGCGCGAGCGTTCCTGGTTGGTCTTGGCGGGTCGAGGACGAAAAGAGCTTGAAGCTGACCGGCCGATTGCAGACCAGCTCGAAGTCGCGCTCGAGCAAGAGCGAGGAGCCCTCTTCCAGACCCTTGCCAGCCAGACACACGGCCATCATATCGCGCTCGCCGGCGGCATCTTTGGCTGACTCGACGCCGACGTAATAGGAGCGAGCGGTGCCGCCGCGAATGCGCGCGCCCAGACCGCGCCTGACCATGCCGTAGTAGGCGGCGCCTTTGGCCACTGCCAGCTCAGGCATGGTGTTACTGAGCTCTTTGGGCGGCTCGGCCTGCCAGTTGCCAATCTGCGCGCGCACGCGCTCTTGCACTGCCACTGGCGTCATCGCGCCGCCGTTGAAGAGCAGGGCATCGACCTTGCCCGTGTGATGGCGGGCCAGGAAGTTGGCCAGGTGCTTGGTGATGGCCGGATCCGAGGCGTAGGGCAAGCCGAATTCTTGTAGGCCAGAGCGCGCGCGTTCGGGTAGTGCGCTGGCCTCCACCTCGGGGAAGAAGCCCTGGTACAAGACCATGTCGAGCTCTTCGCGAGTGATTTCGTCTTTGAGACTGCCGCCAATGAGTTTGGAACCGCTGCCTGCCACGCTCACCGGCAAGCTCGCCAGCGAGTCGTTGGACAAGAGGCGTTCTTTGACCAGTCGACAGGACTGCACCAGGGTTTGCCACTGGGTCGTGGCCAGCTTCTTGGCGCCGGCCGCACGCAAGCGCTTCTCGACTTGCACGGCCAGCGTGAGATCGATGTTGTCGCCGCCGAGCAAGAGATGATCGCCGACCGCCGTGCGCTCGAAGGACTCGCCGTCTTCACCGACTCGAATCAGCGTGAAGTCAGTGGTGCCGCCACCAATGTCGAAGACCAGGATGGTGTCGTCGGCTGCCAGTAGGCGCTTGCGCTTGCCTGCCGGATGACTCTCGATCCACGCGTAGAAGGCCGCCTGTGGCTCTTCCACCAGGATGGGGCGATCGAGGCCTGCCGTCGCCGCTGCCGCCAGTGTCAGCTCACGGGCCGCCTCGTCAAAGGAGGCGGGCACGGTGACGATGACTTCTTGATCACAGAAGGCCGCGTAGTCCTGGTCTTCGTGCTCTTCATCCCAGGCTTCCTGGACGTGGCGCAAGAGCATGGCCGATGCCGTCACCGGCGACATCTTGGCGATGTCCTCGCTCGCGCCCCATGGCAAGATGGGCGCACTGCGATCGACAGCGCTGTGACATAGCCAGGACTTTGCCGAGGCGATCATGCGATTGGCGACGCGCGCACCTTGATCCCGTGCTAGCTCACCGACCACCAGGCGACGGCGCTCGTCCCAGGGCAGGGCGGTCTCTTCTGGGCTGAGATCGTGCTCGCCGGCCAGGTACAGGAAGGAAGGCAGTTGGCGGCGCTTGCCGAGCTGCGCGGGAGCCACCAGTTGCGCCACCTCGAAGACCTCGACGCCTTGCTTGGCCGAGCGCGTGTCGACGTAGGCGACCGCGGTGTTGGTCGTGCCCAGATCGATACCGATGATGTAGCGTGGCGTGCTCACAGCGAACTCGAAACCTTCCTAGTTGCCCTCGGAGTCAGCATCCTCGCGCAGCGAGTACTCGAGCTTCCAGCGACCCTCGCCCTCTTTGGCGTAGCCCCACAGCTCGAGGGTGCCAAGCTCGGTGACGTTGGCGGCCAGGTAGACCGGCACGACCTCTCCTGGTTGCTGGCCACTGTCGGTAGGCAGGTTGGCCTCGATGGGCGCAATGGCCTGCAAGTCGCTGTCCTCGGGGTCGACCAGGGTGCCGACCACATCGTCCTTGCGAGTGGTCGAGGCAAAGAAGCGGAAGGTCGTCGGCTCGCCAACCACGAGGCCAAGCTCTTCTTCGGGCAAGTCCTCGGTGCTGCCTTCTTCCATGCCAAAGGGCGCCACGCACAAGGCTTTGATAGGCGGCTCGAAGCCGGGAATGGCAGGTGCCGAGCCCTCGACGCCGATGTAGTAGGCGCGAGCGGTGCCGCCGCGGATGCGAATGCCTTTGCCGATGCGAACCAGTCCGTAATACGCGGCGCCGTGAGCGACGGCCAGATCGAGATCCGTGCCCTCAAGGGCGGGACGCTCGCTGCCAAACCACCCGCTGAGCGACTGGGCGATGGCCTCGCGAATGCGCGTGCCTTTCATGACGCCGCCGTTCCATAGCACCACCGTCGGTTCCTTGTCGTGCTTGCTAAGAAAAGCACTTAG
>JAHEAK010000032.1 GCA_024642805.1 Kofleriaceae bacterium
GGGATGTGGAGCGCCACGTCGACCAGCCCGCCCGCAAAGGAGATTCGAGATGAGCGCCGTCAAGAGCATTGCGATACTTACCAGTGGTGGCGACGCCCCCGGCATGAATGCCTCTGTGCGTGCAGCGGCGATGATCGCCCTGTCCAAAGGCATCACGGTTCATGGAATTTCTCGCGGCTACCGTGGACTGCTCGAGGAAGAATTCGTGGAGCTGAGCCCCGATCGCGTGGCCACCATCTTTCGCGAAGGTGGCACCACCTTGCACTCGACTCGCTGTCTGGAGTTTCACAAGCCAGAGGTTCGCGATCGCGCGCGCAGCATCTTGCGCAAGCGCGGTGTCGACGGCCTCATCGTCATCGGTGGCAACGGCTCACTCGCAGGCGCGCTCGCGCTCAGTGATCCCCAGGAAGCCGGTGACATGGCCCCGGCGGTTATTGGCGTGCCCGCTTCGATCGACAACGACATTGGACTCACCAGCATGTCGATTGGAGTCGACACAGCGCTCAACACCATCGTCGAGGCCTGCGACAAGATCAGCGACACCGCCAGCGCCCACGACCGAAGCTTCATCGTCGAGGTCATGGGTCGCGACTGCGGCTACCTGGCCATGACCGCCGGCATCGCCGCCGGCGCGGACCTCGTGCTCTTCCCCGAGTCCAATCGCCCGGCCGCCCAGATCGTCGAGGCTGCGGTCAAGGCGGTAATGGGCAAGCGCAGAGCCGGGCGCAGCTCGGGTAGCACGCTCATCATCAAGGCAGAAGGCGTCAACCTCGCCACCGATGAGCTCAAGCGTCGTCTCGACGCCCGCCTGCAAGAAGAACTCGGGCCAGCACCGCTCGAGATCGAAACCAGGGTAACCGTTCTAGGTCATGTGGTGCGCGGTGGCCGACCCAGCGCCTTCGATCGCCTGCTCGGATCGAGGCTGGCCAATGTGGCTGTGCGAGCGCTCCTGGCCGGTCAAACCCGCAAAATGGCCTCGTGGATGCCTCCGGTCGAGCTGCCAGAGGAAGTCGGCCATCGCACCGACGACGATCCCTATTGTTGGTTGGTCGACCTGCCCGCGGTATTGGTCGAGACAGAACATCTCTTACGTGGCGATTCGCCACTGGCGCGCTGGCGCGCTTCGACCCTCGACGGGCTCGAAGAGGTCTTCGGCTTGTAGTCGCAGTGAGCTCGTGGTCGCAGCGAAACGCTAGATACCGTGTAGCTGACCTTCGAGTGCTCGCCAGTCCTCATCGTGGGTGAGCGAGCTCTTCGGTGTGACCTGCTCGGAGATGCCTGCCGGCTCTAGATCCGACCAGCCGATCGTGTACGCGGTGTAGGCATCGATCTCGAGCTCGTCGATCTGGCTCTGTGTGCGCAGCATGATGTCGTTTGGATAGAGGACGCGCGCCTGTCGTCCTCGCTCATCGGGTTGATACAGATCTTGCGCTCCGAAGAGATGCAAGATCTCGTGGGCAAAGGCCGCGGGTAACTCGGGCATGACGACCTCTTCGCCGACCACATTGGTGTACTGGCCGCGCGCGAAGATGACGACCCGTTCATCATGAACATCGGAGGAGAAGACACTGGGCAGGGCGTAGGAGCGGCCGACCTTGGCCACGTGGATGACGCTCAAACGCTGCTCGCAGGTGAAGACCTCACAGCTGGCGATGGGCAAGTAGAGACCGAGGACGGGTGCCGTCGACATAAGAGCTGCTGTCCAGCCATGCTCTTCGGAGGCGATGGGAATCTCCTCCTCGCTGCGAGCGCTGATCTGATGCTCCTTCCAACTGACCGCGATGTGCTTGCGAGCTGCGCGCTCGCTCAGATAGTTCAGTGCCGCGTGCAGGGCCGCTGCTGCCTGGGCGCGTTTGTTATCGCTCCAAGGGCTCGAAGGATCATCGACGAAGATCTGCTCGACACAGATTTGACCGCGAAGTTGCTTGGCGCTTCCCTGGTCGCGCCAGCTCAGCTCACTGCCCGCAGCGTCGACGCCAGACCGCCTTTCACCCGCATCGCTTTCGCCGCTCGGCTCGCTCTCGCCATTCCACGAGCCACTCGCTCGTATGCCCAGCTCCTGGGCGCTGGCCAGTGGGCGCAGGCCTTCCTGCAAAAGCGAGTTGCTGCTTGGACTGGCATGCGCTGAACTCATGTCGAGACCGAGCAGCGCAGCCAAGAGTGCGACGGTGACATGCGGCAGGCGGGGAAGGGGCCGGTAGAGCTCGTGCGGGGGCGGGGAGGGCACGGCCAGCAAGGAAGCAACGGGCATGCCCGCGCCAGTGCCTGCAAGTGCTTGAGGAGTCTGGTCTCTCGCAGTTAGGCGTCACCAGCCCTGTCGCTACAGGGCACGCTCTCGGGCGCGCCGTTGTGTTTTTTCACGCTCGCCTTAGGGCTGGCCTTCGCCGGTATCGAGGGGACCATGAAACATTTGCATGCGATCTCACATCACGAGTGTGCGCTCGCGAAAGCCATCCCCGCATTGGAGCCCTCCTCCCCACCCCAATCAGGCGCAAGCCCATGGAAGCGCGACGCTCGGCCGTGGCACAGGCATTGCTGTTCTTGGCTAGAAATGAAAGCAGCCTCCGCTCTTGCCCTCACTCTCGGCGCTTGCCTCAGTACCTGCACTGTCTTCGCCTGTCAGAGTGCAGAGGATGGTGGTGGTGAGGTTGAGGGTGGCGGCAAAGGACCTGCCGCCGAGCCCCTCTATGGCAGCTATGAGCTGTCTACCTTCTTCGATCTGACGGATGCGGCCATCTTGCCCGACATCGCCAATGACACGCTGTCCGCGCTCTCAGGGCTCAAGGAAAGCCCCTCGCGCACCATCATCGATTTGCTCAAGGCCAGCAACGCGCCGGTGGTGTCCAACGTGCTCGGCATCATCCCGCAACAGTTGCTCGGCCCCTTCGAGGGTTTCATCGACGACTACCTCTTCTCGCGTCTCTTCGAGGGCGTGCCCGCCACCGAGACGGTCGCCTCGCTCATCGATGACATCGCTTCGCTGGTTACGCACTTCGAGGTCATCACCGTGCTCGACATGCCAGAGCCAGACGAGTTCGGTAACAGCGTGGCGACCCATCAACTTACCGGGCTCGGCTTTACTCTGCTTGGCAATCGTTTCGTCGTCGACTCTCCCGAGTTTCTCTCCGAGCTCACGGGCGCCAGCGAGGTCTCGTGCAACATCGCTCATCTCTATGAGTCCTCGCCTCTCATCGAGACCGGTCGAGTCGACATCGGCGATCACGGTTTTGGCTTGCCGATCGGTCACTACGTGCTGGCAGCCGTCGACAAGGTCTTGCAAGAGCAGCTTGGCGTAGAGGACCTGCGTGGCGCCCTCGGTCTCATCGTTGACTGCCGAGGCCTTGCGCAAGCGGTCGCCGGTCGTTGCATCGGTCCGCTGTGCATCGGCCACGAGACCGAGATCTTCCAGCTCTGCGACGCCGGTCTTGGCATCATCGTCGCGCAAGTCGAGGAGCGGGTCCTGGCCCTCGACTTTCAAGCCATTCACCTCGCGGGCGGCGATGCCAAGATGTGGGACGCTGCCGTCGATGGCGATCCACTCGATGGCCTCATCGATCGCATCGATCAGGGGCAGTGGATCGCAGGGATCGATGTCGGCAGTGGCGAGAAGAGCGTGAGCGCCAGCTTCGTCGGTCGACGCATCGGCGACTCGCAGGCGCCGCCGGTCAACTAGAGGCCTCGGTCCCCGCCTCGACGTCCTCGCGTCGACGTCCTCGCCTCCACGTCCTCGCGTCGACGTCCTCGCCTCGACGTCCTCGCCTCGACGTCCTCGCCTCGACGTCCTCGCCTCGACGTCCTCGCCTCCACGTCCTCACGAGCGTCCGAGTCGTCTCGCTCCGCGCCTTGCGCGCACGTCCGAAGAGCAGGGCTGAGGGATGTCATGGTGCTTACTGCTTGAGGCCTCCCAAACGTCGGACTCCACCAAACTGGAGGAATCCGAGCAAATGTGGGTCGGTGTAAGCGGTAAAGATGTCCGGACTTTCGGCGACTTACAAGTGTGTGCTTGACGTGGTGTTTTTACCGCACAATGTTCGGGGTTCATCACACGAGCCCCCACATGACACACACACATCTTCTCCCCGACAACACTCTCCCACCAAGCCCGCCAGCCCGCGCAAGAGCGAGCGCGCTGCTTGGACTCTCCTTGCTGCTCGGCGCCTGCACGGGACTGGTCAGCAACCCTGCGGACGAGCTCTCGCCAGACGACCCGGCGGAGTTTAGCTCGCGCATGTTCGACAGCGAGGCTCTCGCGCGCTTCTCCCCCGAAGAGCGCGCCTACGTCCAGGGCCACGCCATCGCCGTCTATCTCTATGGCAAGACCTTGCCGCCCTACGTTGGTGGACGCGGCTACAGCTACCACCCAGGCGTGTCCTCGCCCAACGCGGCCGTGGCCTACGACTGGGACGAGGTCATGCTTGCCACCTCTGGCGGTCGCTACGGCAATGGTCCTGGCGCCATCCTCTCTGGCTACGGTCATGACGATGATGATGACGACAGCGACGAAGGCAGTGACGAGTCAGGTGATCACGACGACGACGATGATGATCTCGACGAAGGCGACTGCCACGACACGCCGCCGCCGACCTGCGATCCATTGGATCCCAATTGCGAGCCACCAACCTGCGATCCACTGGATCCCAATTGCGAGCCGCCGACCTGCGATCCACTGGATCCAACCTGCACGGATCCGACGCCATGCGATCCACTGGATCCGACCTGCACGGATCCCACGCCTTGCGACCCTCTAGACCCAACGTGCGCGGATCCGGGCACAGGCACGGGCGGCGGCACGGGCACGGGCGATCCAAGCGACGACTGTGACCTCATCGACGATGACTGCGAAGAGTTCCTAGATCCGGCCGCCTATCAGGCTCGCCAGCTGCTTCAGCAGATCGACGTCGCCAAGCTGCTCGGCCCCGACATGAGCATCGACGATCGCATCATCGCTGCTTTCCATCGCGGCATGGCAGAGGCCTTGTACCTGGAAGACCTCAACGAAGACACCCGCCACAGCGAGGTGCAATCGATCAAGACCGAGGTGCAGGACGAAGGCCTGTGCACGCACTCGCCACTGGTCTTAGACCTTGCTGGCGACGGCCTGGCCATCTCGACGGTGGCTCAGGGCGTTGGCTTCGATCTGCTCGCAAAGGGCAACGAGGTGCGCACCGCCTGGATCCAAGATGACGATGCCCTCTTGGTGCTCGATCGCAACGGCGATGGCCTCATCAACGACGGCAGCGAGCTATTTGGAAATAGCGCCCAGAGCAGCAACGGCTTTGCTGCCCTGGCCGTGCTCGACTCGGTCCTCGAGGGTGGCAATGGCGACGGCGTTCTCGATCATCGCGACTTGCGCTTCTCGGAGCTGCAAGTCTGGAACGACACCAACCGCGACGGCGTGAGCGCTGACGAGCTGCGCAGCCTCGCCGAGGTCGAAATCGGCTCCATCGACCTGCGCTATCAAGACAGTGACCAGGTCGACGAGGCCGGCAACGGCCACCGGCAGAGGGCCAGCTTCGTGCGCCGCGATGGCACCCAGGCTCGCTCGTCCTCGATCGTCGACGTTTGGTTTCGCTTTCATAAATAAGTAAGTTCCGACATTTGCGCGGACGGGTCGCGGTATTTTTGCCATCGTAGAGGAGGGTAAAAATACCGCGATTCCGATCGCAGCCGATCGCCTATCTTATTGAATTTACGGACTCCGTAGATTCTTTGTGCAAGCGGGACAACGGAAAGATCTGGTGGCATTTCTGCTGCTTAGCCTCTCGGGCGATGGAGCATGCGGTCAGCGATCTTTCCCAGGCGGTGTCCCTCTCGCCCGGGGTGCGCCTTGGCAAGTATCACGTGATTCGCCCCCTGGCGATTGGCGGCATGGCCGAGGTCTACGTCGCTAGCGCCGACGGTCTCGAGGGTTTCAAGCGCACGGTGGTGCTCAAGCGCATCTTGCCGCAGTACTCGCTCAATGCTGACTTCGTGAAGATGTTCCTCAACGAGGCGCGACTCACGGCCATGCTCGATCATCCGAACATCGTGCAGGTGCACGACATCGGCAATCAGGGCGGCAGTTACTACCTGACCATGGAGTATGTGCGCGGTCAGGACATCCGCTGCATCCTCAAGCGAGCCAGGCGCAAGCGCAAGCCCTTACCGCTCAGCTGCGTGAGCGCCATCGGTATGGGCCTGGCGGCTGGTCTGCACTACGCCCACGATGCCTGCGATCACCAGGGCGCGCCGCTCAACATCATTCATCGAGACGTCTCGCTCTCCAACGTGCTGGTGTCCTACGACGGCACGGTCAAGGTGGTCGACTTTGGTATCGCCAAGGCCGCGGCCAGCAACATGGAGACCCGAACCGGCACCATAAAGGGCAAGCTGGCCTATATGTCGCCGGAGCAGTGCAAGGGCGAGGTGCTCGATCGTCGCAGCGACATCTTCGCGATCGGCGTGGTGCTCTACGAAATGGTCACGGGCTCGCGCTTGTTCACGGGACCACACGACTTCGCCATCTTGCAGAAGATCATCTATGAAGATGTCGCAGCGCCCTCGACGCTGCGTGAGGACATTCCCCCTGAGCTAGACAGAATTATTCTCAAGGCCCTGCGCAGGGACCGCGAGGAGCGCTACAACACCGCCCTCGAGCTGCGCAAGGACCTGCACGCTTTCGCGCGTGCCAACCAGCTGGCAGCCTCGGGCTTTGAGCTGGCCGAGTACATGCGCGAGTGTTTCGCCGACGATATCGCCGCCGAGCCATCCGACAGCGCCGTGCAGAAGGTCCTGGTTCCTGGCCCCGATCGACCGCCCAGCGTGCGCCTGATGATCAACGAGCCAACGGCCGCCCTCGCCAATGGTTCGGGTGGTCAGCCTGTCGTCACCTCGATGTTCGAGACCGGCGGCGCGGAGGAATCGCTGATCGTCGATTGGGACGCCGCCGGCGCGCGCCAACGCACAAGCTCGCGCCGATTCGTGGCGCCCTATTTCGTCGCCGGCGTGGCGCTGGCCGCGCTGGCCTTCTCCCTGTGGCCGCGAGCCTCTCGACCAGAGGCGGCGCCATCCTCGCCAGCTGCATTGGCGCAAGAGCATCCGAGCGCCGGCGCTATGAAGGAGGCGACGAAGGCCAATGCATCCGCAGGTCCCTCCCTCGTGGCGACACCTCCCTCCCCCGTGGTGACACCGCTTGCGCCGAGTGCGGAAGAGCTTATGCCCTCGCCGGCCCTCGCCACTGGCGGCCCTGCGACGGGGGACATCAAGACACGCGCCCCCGCCAAACGTCGCGTCATCAAGAAAGCCAAAGCCAAAGCCAAGCCCACCGAGCCTTCCACCAAGAAGAGCTGGGACGCCAACTCGGCCCTCTTACCCTCACTCTAAGGATCTGTCGTGCGTACTCCCCTGTTGTTGACCACAGCCCTGTTCGCAGCTCTGACTGTGCACAGTGCCAACGCTTTTGCCGAGCCAGCCGCCGCCCAGCAGAGCGCGGTCTCGGATGAAGTGCGTGGCTCTCTCGAGAAGGGCCTCGAGCACTTCGAGGCCGGGCGCTATGAAGCGGCCCTGAGCGCTTTCAAAGAGGGCTATGCCATCGACCCCAGGCCGGAATTTCTGTTCGCCATGGCCCAGACCGAGCGGCTGAGCGGCGACTGCGGCAGTGCCCTGGTCTTCTACCGTGAGTTTCTGGCGACCAAGCCAGCCCAGCTGCATGCCGATCTTGCCAACGGCATGATCGACAAGTGCCAGACCGCGCTCAGCTCTTCGGCCGTCGAGCCCACAGATGACGATGAGGCGCTGGCCAACACCACCGAGATTCTGGTGCCCGTGCTCGAGACGCGCACGGAGATCATCGATTACCAGGCTTGGCATCGCGATCCCGTCGGCGTGAGTCTGCTGGGCACGGGCACAGCGTCGCTGCTGGCAGGCGGAGCTCTTATGCTGGCGGCCCGCTCCAACTCCTCGCAAGCCCAGGAGGCAGGCAGCTATCAGCAGCACGAGGCACTGCTTGGCCAAGCCCACCGCCAACAGCTCTACGGCGCGGTGGCTCTGGCCAGTGGCTCTGCTTTGGTCACCTCCGCGGCTATCTACTACTTATTCCGAACTCGGCCTAGTCACATTCGAGAGCTGTCAGTGACGACCAGCGACTCGGGAGCGAGTGCCTCGCTCCGCTTTGCGTTTTAGGAGCCAGTGTTGCGCCATCCCCACATCCTTGCCCTCTTCCTCGTCAGCCTTTGTCTTGCCGGCTGTGTGAACGACTCCCTCTTCGAGTGCGCCAGCTCGAGTGAGTGCGGCGATGGCACCTGTGAGTCCACTGGCTTTTGCAGCTTTGCCGACTCGGACTGCACCACTGGTCGTCGCTACGGCGAGTACGCCAGCCCCGAGATTGCCAATGCCTGCGTCGATGCCTTTGCGGTCACCGCTGCCACCGCCGAGATTTCTCCCAACAACATCTTCGTCGGCACGGGCTCCACCGAGTTTGCCTACGATCTATCGCTGGACATCGGCGACACCGACTCGGGCGTTGACACGATTTCGATCGTACTGCCCGCGGCCTTTGGATCTCCGCGAGTACTGGGCGTGGCCATGGGCGGGCTCGGCACGGCCTTCACCGACGCGAGCTCTGGATCGACGCTCTCGATCGTCCTCGACGACAAGGTGAGCGAGAGCGCGCAACTCTCGCTGCGCTTTGCATGTGATGCCCCACTGGCCGCCGACATCGTCGGCGAGGATTTCGTTGCTAGCGTCGATGACAGTGCCACTGACAAGCCGGCCCAGACGGTGAGCGAGGGCAACGCCGATGGGGATGCCGAGGACGCCAATCGCTGGTCGGTCACGGTCTCCGATGGCTTGCCGCCGGTGAGTCACGCCGCCGCCGAGGTCTTTCCCAAGGACGTCGCGATCGGCAGCGTCGACAATCTCATGAGCTACGAGATCGACGTCGAGATCGAAGATGGCAACTCGGGCGTTGATGGCGTGAGCATCGCCGTGCCGGCGAGCTTTGGCCTGCCGGTGCTCGAAGATGTGCGCGTTGATGGCGTGATCGTTGCGGCCGACCAGCAGGTCGTCGACAACAGTTTGCTGCTCAGCTTGAGCCAGCGCGTCGAGGCATCCGCCACCATCACGGTGCGCTTTTGGGTCGACAGTCAGGACAGTGAAGACAGCGCCGGCCAGGCCTTTCGCTCGACGGTCAGCGATTCCTCGATGCCGCTGGTTGCGCCCACCGAAGTGGCTGCGCGCCGCCTGAGCAGCTTGTCGGTGACCAGCACCTCGTGGGCGGCCGTCAGCGATGTGGTCGCCGAGTTGAGTCCCAATAGCGCGACGGTTGGTGGCAGCACGGCCTTTACCTATGATCTCTTGATCACCGTCGGCGAGTCCAATAGCGGGGTCGACACCATCTCGCTCAGCATTCCCAGTCATCTGCTGGTGAGTGCCATCGACAGTGTCAGCGTCGAGGGAGCGTCGGTCTCGTACACAAGCTCGGTGGCCGGCAGTGAGATCGAGATCGAGCTAGGCGCACGCATCACCAGTAGCAGCCACGTGCGTCTGCGCTTTAACGGCAGCGTGGTCGCCTGCAGCAACGATCAACAGGGCTCCATCATCGCACGTGTCGACGACGCCAGTTCGCCCGCCGCCCCGCAACAAGGCAGCGCAGGCAACGCCGATCAGGACGGCGCCGACGCCAACAGCCTGCGCGTTACCAGCACGGGCACACCGCGTTTGTACTGGGCTGACAATCTCACCTCCAAGATTCAGTCGGGCATCCAGGTGGGTTGCAGCGTCGACGATCTGGTCATTGGCTTGTCGAATCCGCGCTTGATCGCGGTCAATCTCACTACCGGCAAGATCTATTGGGCCGACGCCGCCGCCGGTCAAATCTGGCGTGCGAACCTCAATGGTTCGGGGCTGGAGGTCATCGTCACCGGCCTGCTCAATCCAAGTGGTATCGCTCTGGATCTCAGCGCCGGCCAGCTCTATTGGACCGAGTACGGCAATAGCTTCAGCACCAAGAACAGCACCGACAAGATTCAGCGCTCCGATCTGGATGGCAACAACAAAGAGGTCGTGCTCACCAGCGTTGGCAAGATGCCCTACGGCATCGCCCTCGATCTCAGTGCCGGCAAGATGTACTGGGCCGACACCACCGATGGCATCATTCAACGCGCGGATCTCGACGGCGAGAATGTCGAGACCATTCTCACCGGCCTGTCTCAGGCCGCCGACGTGGTGTTGGCGGGCAGCAAGCTCTACGCCAGCGCGCACGGCAGTGGCACCATCGTGCGCGCCAATCTCGATGGCAGCGCGCCCGTCAATATCATCAGCGGCCAGGGCGAGCCCATCGGTCTTGCCTTCGACGCCGTCGACAATCGCCTGTACTGGGCCGACGGCGGCACCGATAGCATTCGCAGCAGCGATCCGGATGGCAGCAACATCAGCGTGATGATCACGGGCATTGGCAATCCGCAAGGCCTTGCCCTCGGCCGCTAGCGCAGGAGGAAGGATCGCCATCGCGTCGCCCGCTAAGAGGCCCCCGCAGTCTTCTGGCCCCGGCTAGTGGAGTTTCCAAGTGTCGAAAAGCCCGAGGCCTGCAGTCCCGCGTAGTGGCCTAGGGTGGCGTTATCTAGGGCAATTCGAGCTGGATCCCTTCTTGCTTTGAGTCAGTTGGATATGAAACTCCAACTGCTCGCCCTCGCCTCCCTGGTCTCGATTGGTTGCGCCGCCGACTACGAGGATCCCAGCTGCCTCGATGGCAAGTGCGACAGCAACGGCGGCATCGTCGCCACGCGAAATCCCAATCTCAGCTTGCTCGGCGGCTACAGCACACTCTTCGACAAGGCGCTGCCCTCGTGTCTGGCCTTCGATGGTGACGCCAAGGCTGAAGCTGGCAGCTTGAGCCAGAGTGCCGAGCTGGTCTATGTCAACTCGCGCGAAGAGCTAGCCAGAGAGCTCGGCGTCGATCTCGACGTCCAGGTGAAATACCTCGGTATCGCCAACGGCAATCTGGGCATGGACATGCTCAACAAGTTCAAGACCAGCTCGAACGCTGTCACCGTCTTGCTCAAATACGATTCGCACTATCTGAAGGTCAACCAGAAGAGTCCGCGCCTCACCGAAGCGGCGCAGGCGGCCCTCAGCCGGGGAGCCGATGCCTTCTACCGACTCTGTGGCGATCGCTACGTCAACGCCATTCGCTATGGCTCGAGCCTGTACGTGATGCTCACCTTCGAAACCGCCGATCAGGATTCGGCCAACTCGCTGAAGACCAAGCTCACCGGCAGCGTCGGTGTTGGCGCGCTCAAGATCGACGCCTCGGTCGAGTCCAAGCTGGTGGAGACCGCCGCATCGAGCTCGACGCGGGTGAGCATGACCATCAAAGCAGAGGGCGCCCTGACCTCGACCTCGGTATCGGTCGCCGATCTCGACGGAGCCGGTCTGAGCAAGAGCCTCTTCGAGAAGATCGATCGCATGGTGGCGGAGACCGGCGCGTCTCTTCGCAACGACTTGTGCCACGACGGTAGCGGCCAGGGCTGCAGCGGAGCGCCCGAGCGCATTAGCGCTGTCACCGGCCTGAGCGTTGGCTTCTACGATCCGCTTGCCGCCGACTCTTCCGCCCTCAACGAGATTACCGAGCAAAGCGCGGCGGTCGTCGACTACGTAACCCACTGGACTCGTATCCAGGAGCGCACTCGCGAAATCTACGACGGAGAGATAGCTCCTTTCATGGCCGCAAACACCAGCGAGCAGGCGCGCTATCAGGTGCTGCCGCCCGCCGCACCCGTTGCCAGGGTTCCCGAGCTCACCAACTTGGTCACGCGCTCCGACAGCGATTTCTTTCCGGAGACCGGCTTCTTCTCAGAGATGGTCGATCAGCAGATCGAGGACTGTTGGAACGGCGCCACCCTCAGCCTGTCGACCGAGGCTTGCAACCACGGTACTGCCAGCAACGTGCAGGCCTTTTCCAACATCGAAGAGGCACTCTTTCGCTATCACCAAAACGCCCGCGTCGTGCCTATGCGCGTCCGCATCGGCGACGAGCCACAGGACGGCGACGAAGCCGCTGACTACTGCCGAAGCTTCAACAGCGAATCTACCACCTATCGCTTGCCCGTCTTGCTCGACTCGGATCTAGAAGGCGACAAAGTAGTAGCCGGCGAGCTGGCCTTCATCGCGCCACTGGTCGCCTTCGGCAATGTCGAGTGGAACGGCGACAGCACCAATGAGATCTGGTTGCGTCACGCGCATCCCGCCGAACTGTGCGCGCGTCTGGGTTTGTCGGGCTCGGTCCCAGCCTACGTCAACGACCCCGCCGACCCGGGTGGTCGCATCGTCTGTCACAGCGCCTCGATCGTCGGCTTTGGTCACGACAACACCGCTATCTGCGTGCCTGATGCCGGCCCAATAAGCTCGCCGCCTTCACCTTGAGCTGCACTCCCTGGCGAGGCGCATGGCTGTAGCTTGCTGGCACAGTGTATGATGCAGATAGATGCGCATTGGCCTCTTCTGCCTTGCCCCCTTGCTCCTGAGCACCGGTGCCTGCTCGCTGCTCTTTGACTCTAGCGTCGCCGAAACTCAGGATGCCGGCGCAGAGATCGATGCGCCTGTTGTCGATGCGGCGGTGTTCAGCTATGCGCCAAGCAACGTCGACCTCGAGCAACTCGAGATCGGCACTGCGTCACTGGCGCTGGCCACGGGCACGATCGTTTTCGACACGGATAGAGGTTGTGTCTATACGGTCGTCGTCGATGGCCCGACGACCTATCTGTTGTGCGAGGATGGCACGGCCGATATTGGCTTCCAGGTACGTCCCACCGGGGCCGCCAGCGTCGCCGTCTTTAGCTTCAGCTCACTCGATCTAGGGGAAGAAGCCACTCTCAACGTGACCGGTGAGCGAGCTATCGTGCTCGTGGTCGGCGGAGAGGTGCGCATCGCCGGAGCGGTTTCGGTCTCTGCAAACCATTTCAAGCCAGGAGCGGGCGGCTTCGGCTCCCAACTCGGAAGCGGCGCAGGGTTCACGGATATCAGTGGCAACGCCGGCGGTGGCGGCGGTGGCTTTGGTGGCGTTGGTGGCGCTTCCGGCAACAACAACGCTGGCGGCGCCGTGTACGGGCAAACCTCCCTCGTGCCCTTGCAGGGTGGATCGGGTGGCGGCAACAGCCAAGCTAGCTTGGGCGGTGCGGGCGGCGGCGCCTTGCAGATCAGCGCAGCTGCTTCGCTGATTGTAACCGGGTCGGGCCATATCGCTGCGACTGGCGGCGGCGGCAGCGGTGGCGTGTCGGCAGCGATCATTGGCGCCGGCGGCGGTGGCGGATCGGGCGGCGCGATCCTTCTCGAGAGTCCCGACATGAGCATCAATGGCTTTGTGTCTGCCAACGGCGGTGGCGGCGGAGCCGGCGCGGATGGCGCGAGCAATGGTGGCGACGGTGGCGACGGCGGCTTCGATCGAATTGGGGCTGGCGGTTTGGGACCCACGGGTGGCGGTTTCGGCGGTCCAGGTAGCGACAAGGAGGGTGTCGCGGGAGTCGGCGGTGCGGGCAACGACAGCGACGGCGGCGGCGGTGGCGGTGCGGGGCGCATTCGCTTCAACACGCCAAGCACGATCACCGATATTGGGGTGAGCCCCAACCTCGCCAGTGGACTCGCCACGATCGGCGAGTTGCAAGCCCTGTGACGCCGCGCGCTTCCGCTCGCGCGTGGTAGGCGCGCACGCGTGAGGGCGCGCACGCCACACCCAGCTACCTAATGATGCGCGGGCGCGCTTGTCGCCGGTTGGGTCGTTAGTGGCGGCGGCTGGATGATCGCACCAATCTGACGCAAGACATGGGCCGCATCCATGTACTCGCGCTCCTTAAGAACTTTTCCGTCTTTGAGCGTCACGATGTTGCAGACGAACACTTCAACGGGCTTGTGCGTCGCCGGGATACCCATGAAGTTACCCCCGTGCGTACCGCGCCCAACCATCTCGCATACCAAGGTGTCACCTGATGTCACGACCTTGGTGATCGTGAGGACGGCATCGGGAAAGGCCGCCGCGTACATTTTGGCGACATCGACGCCTGTCTGCGGGCCGCCTTTGAGGACCTTGCCATCCGTTCCCACATAACTGTACTCGCTGTGCAAAAGCCGCTTGTAGCTATCGAAATCGCGGTGGTTCCAACAATCGACGAGTTTTTCCTGAATGCTAGCGCTGGCCATGTGAGCTCTCCTGTTCGGGTTTGTCAGCGCATTTTGCGCGAAACATGCCAACGCATCTCCTTGCACAGCCAGCTCGAGCTCGCGGCCATCCGCGAGATCTTCATCGGCCCGGGAGATCTTCATCGGCTCCGGAGATCTTCGTCTCTCGGGCTGGCTTCGTGCGCGCCGAGTGCCAAGGCAGTGCAGCTAGCCAGCGTCGCCCAGACCCACACAGGCATCTTCGGGCTTCTGGATCGGGAAGCTGTGCTCGTGGCCATCGGTGAAGATGAGCTCGACCAGCTCGCCGGCCAGGATGCTTTGCATCTGCGCAACCTCGAGGCGCAGGGTGTGCTGGTGCGGTCCATCGCTAACAAAACTCTGTGGGGTATCGGCGACCAGATCGAGACAGCGAAAGGTCACGCCGTGCACAAAGCCTGAGTCATCGACGTTCTCGATCCGAAACTCGGGGACACCGATGTCGGCGTCGGCGGCCACCGAGGAGCCGTCGCCGCAGGCGCTTACCAACACCAACAAGGCCATCCATGTGCGCTGCATCGCCGCATTGGGCGCTCTCGGGCGGCCCTGGTCAAGTGATCGGCGTGGCCCTCGCCGTCCGGGACAGTGTCCGAACCCCGGACCGGACATGCGGCAATACCAAGTTAATTCAATAGTCTAGATGTGGCCCCAAAGCTGCGAAGGCCGCATGCGTGCACGAGCGGGTAGAAGAGGGGCCAAAGCCGAGGGAAGAATTGCTCACCTACGGGGCCGAGCAAATCAGCACCGCCCGCCTCTTGGCCATCCTGCTCGGCAGCGGTCAGCGCGGCCAGAGCGTCCACCAGTTGAGCGCCCGCGTGCTCGAGCAGCTGGGCGGCATCACCTCATTGGCCGAGGCCACGACCAGCGAGCTGTGCACCATCCCCGGAATCGGCGAGGCCCTGGCCACCCGCATCGTGGCCGGCTTTCAGTTGGGCAGGCGCGCGCAAGAAGCCTCGCTGCCGGGCTGTAGCGAGCTGGTTCGCGGCCCAGAGGACATCTATCGCCGCCTGCGCTCGCGACTTGCCGGCCTGCGCCAAGAGGTCTTCGTGGTTCTGGCCCTCGACGTTCGCGGCCGCATCATCGATGAAATCGAAGTTGCGCGCGGCTCCCTTGCCAGTGTCGAGGTGCATCCGCGCGAGGTCTTTCGGCCGCTGATTCGCCGCTCGGCCTTCGCCTGTGTGGTGGCGCACAATCATCCCTCTGGCGATCCGGAGCCAAGCGCCGAGGACTATCTGCTTGGCGAGCGCCTGCAGGCGGTTGGTCAGCTGGTTGGCATCGAGCTCCTCGATCACATCGTGATTGCGGCGGGCGGCTTTTGCTCCATGGCCGATCGACTGCACGCTTAAAACGGGCCCGGGCGGCGCAGCGGCGACGCCACCCTCGTGAGAGTGGCCACAAATGCCAGTTTCTTGCCGATCGCATGCTCGGAGCTATCATCGCTGGATGCTTCGCAACCAGCTTTTGGCCTCGGCCTTTCTTCTGGCCCTCAGCTCGACGGCTCGCGCCGATGCCGATTCGTTGACCGACAACCTGGGGCCGCGCGAGCTGGCCGTCGGCGAGAGCATGCGCGCGCAGGCCGTCGGCTCGCTTTCGACGGTCCTAAATCCGGCTGGTCTCGCCCTCAACAACCAGCTGGTCTTCGATGCCTCGTACGGCTACCGCAACCAGGACCGCGCATCGATCGCCGCCGTGTCAGCCTGCGACTCGACCACGCCGATCGCCGGCTGCTTCTACTACCACTACCTGAGTGCCCAGCCCGAGCTCACTGGGATGGACGACAAGCGCCGCTATCACGAAGGTGGCTTTACAGCCGCCAAGCGTTTGAGCGCGCAGCTCCTGCTCGGCACCAATACCCGCTTTTACGACTACAACTCCAATCTCATGGGCGAGAAAGATGTGCGCGGCTATGCCGTGGATGCCGGCCTCATCTTTGAGGCGACCCCTGGCGTGCGCCTTGCGGGCGTTGGCTACAATCTGATCGGTACCGATGCCGCGCAGTATCCTCGCGGGGTCGCAACCGGCCTGTCCTTGCGACCAGGCCAGGGTGCCCTGGGTCTGAGCATGGACGCGCTGTGGAACCTCGAGCTCGCTGATGGTGAGAAGACGGGTCGCTACGGCGGAGGCGCTGAGTATTTTCTGCAGTCGGGGCAGGGGACCGCTGGCTACCCGCTGCGCGCTGGCGGTGTGTACGACGCGCAGAGCGACGGCGGCTACCTGACCTTCGGGGTCGGCTACGCGAACGCAAAGATGGGCTTAGACATCGGCGGTCGCAAACAAGTTTCGGGAGAAGGCGACGAATTTATCATTCAAGCCGGCCTGCACTTGATCGGTCCCACACCGCAGCAGCAATAGCCACGGCGGCGAACAGAGCAGTGAGCGCCCTGCATGTCCCTGAGACGGCCACTGAGGTAGACTTTCGCTAGATGACCCGTTCCGAACGCCGGCTGATCCGCCGACTCAAGGATCGCGACGAACGGGCCTTCTCCGAGCTCATCGAGACCCAGGGCGATCGGGTCTTCAACCTGTGTTTTCGCATGTTGGGCAATCGCGAAGAGGCCGAG
>JAHEAK010000518.1 GCA_024642805.1 Kofleriaceae bacterium
CGTGACCGGCCTGATGCGTCGCATGTCCCTGGATCGCTGCCTGCCCCAGATCCTCTTGCGCGAGAACAAGCGACGCGGAACCAACCACTGGATCATCCTGACCTTCTTCCTGGTCTGCTGTTCGATTCTGGTCGCAACCGGTGGCGACGTCAGCGTGTTGGCAGGCGTCTACACCATTTCCTTCTTGTGCGTGATGGCCCTCTTTGCCTTTGGCAACATGCTGCTCAAGGCCAAGCGGGACAAGTTGCCGCGCGAAACCAAGGCCAGCTGGCCCGTGGTCCTCTTCGCCTTCGCTGCCGTCGTCACAGGACTCATCGGCAACATCATGCTCGATCCACACTACGTGGAGGTCTTCGCCATCTACTTCGCGGCCGCCTTCGGCGTGGTCGGGCTCATGCTCATGCGCATTCAACTCATGCGCGCGCTGCTCTTCATGTCTCGCGCCGCTCTCGAACGCATCCAGGCCACCAACGAGTGGATTCGCCGCGTGGTGCTCTCCAAGATGGACGAAATCACCAAGGCGAGCGTGGTCTACTTCGCAAAGGGCGACGACCCCGCCGAGCTCAATCGAGCGGCGCTCTACGTTCTGGAGAACGAGCAGACCAATCACATGCGCGTGGTTTTCGCCTACGAAAAGGAGGCGGATATTCCCGAGCGTTTGGCGGAGCACCTTCAGCACATCGACAAGCTCTATCCCGAGCTGCGCATCGATTTTTGCGCGGTAAAGGGCAGCTTCAGCCCCGAGCTCATCGAGCTCATCTCCCAGCGCTTCGGCGTGCCCAAGAACTACATGTTCATCGGCACTCCTGGCGATCGCTTTCCCCATCGCATCGAAGAACTGGGCGGCGTGCGCCTCATTCTCTGAGCGCCGCTAGCAGATGAGCAGCCCACGCATCGCGATTCTCGGTGTCTCTGGCCAACTCGGGCAGGCGCTGGCCAGAGAGCTGGCCAACAACCCAGCGATCGATCGATTCGTTGGCATCGACATCACACCACCGCCAGAGACCCACGCGTCGATGGCCTTTCACCAGGCCGACATCGCGCAGGCGGACCTGGGTGCCCTCTTCGCTGCTGAGAAGATCACTCACGTCGCCGACCTGGCCTTCATGGTGGCGCCCAACCACAATCGCAAGCGAACTCACTTCGTCAACGTGCAAGGCACCGCGAATGTGTTGCGCGCTGTGGCCAGCGCGGGCATCCAGGGCTTTCTCTTCTGCTCGAGCGTCAATGTCTACGGCGCGCATCCCGACCATTCGGGTCCCCTGCCCGAAACCACACCCACTCGTCCCGATCTGGGCATTCAATACAGCCTAGACAAGGTGCAGGCCGAGAAACAGTGCACGCAATTTCAAAGCGAGCATCCCGAGACGCAGGTCAGCATCATTCGACCGGTGACCATCGTCGGCCCGACGATGGACAATTTCATTTCGAGATTCCTGGATAGGCCCGTGCTCATTGCACCGCGTGGCTATGATCCCGGCTTCCAATACGTGCACGAGATCGACGTCGCACGCGCCATTCTGGCCTTGCTCTTGGGAAATCACGCCGGTGTCTTCAACCTGGGCGGTGATAACTGGACACCCCTATCGGAAGTCCTGCAGCGCACTGGTAAGCGCGTGCTCAAAGTGCCTCGACGACTCCTCAAGTTCACCACCTGGCTTGCCTGGCATCTGCGACTGAGATCGCTCACCGAGATTCCTCCCCCCCTCATCGACTACCTGTGCTTTCCACCCATCGTCGATGCCAGCAAGATCAAGGACGAGCTCGGCTTCGTCTTTCAGTACAATTCGTGCGAAGCGATCGACACACTCCTGCAGCGCAAGGCCCTGCCGGCCGCGCAGTGAGCCCAGCTTACTTGGTCAGTTCGAGACGCTCTTTGGGCATAGGCTCATGGATGGCAAGGGAGAGCCCATCGTGGAGTGCCTGCGCCAGGCTAGCTCGCGGCTCGGGCTCGCCATGCACAAGAGCCAGTGAGCGCAGATTTCCCCGCTTGGCAATGCCGCGAGCAAAGGCAATCAAGTCGTTGCGATCCGCATGCGCCGACAAGCCCTGCAGCGCGACGACTTCGGCGCGGACAGTGCGCTCCATGCCCAGCACGCGCACGTTGCGCTCTTGATCGATGAGGCGCCTGCCGAGAGTGTGTTGCGCCATGAAACCAACCATGACCACGGTGTTCTTCGCGTCTTCGAGGCCGTGCACGAAGTGAAAGAGGATGCGTCCCCCCTCACACATGCCGGCGCCTGCGATGACGATGCACGACTCGCTGCGCGCCTGCAGTTCCTTGCTCTCATCGACATCACTGACGTAGCGCAGCCCTGGCGGCGAGAAGGGATCCTTGCGACTCAAGATCATGTCGCTGATATCCGGATCGAGAGACTCGGGATGTAGCTTGTAGATCTCGGTAATCGAGGTCGCCAGCGGACTGTCGATGTAGATGGGCAACTCGGGTAGTCGGCCGCGCTCCTGAAGACGCCACAAGGCGAAGAGAACCTCTTGGGCGCGCTCGAGGGCAAAGGTCGGAATGAAGACTCGCCCACCGCGCTTCATGGTCTTATCGACGATGGCGGCCAGCTTGTCGTCGAGATGGGAAATATCCGGGTGCACCCGATCGCCATAGGTCGACTCCATGATGAGAGCATCCACATCATCGACGAGCTCGGGGTTGCGCAAGAGGGGTAGCTCTTCGCGCCCCAGATCGCCAGTGTAGAGCAGGCGCTTCTTCTGACTCTTTTCGTGCAGGTCCAAGACGACGAGCGCCGAACCGAGCACGTGTCCCGAGTCGTAGAAGGTGAGCATCACGCCGGGAGCAATCTCAATGGGCCTGTGCAAGGGCACCGAGATCATGCGCGTCACCGCTTCCTGCGCATCCTCGACGGTGTACAGGGGCTCGATAGGTTCGGCGCCTTTGTCGCGGCGACGATTCAAATAGCGGGCATCCTGCTGCTGGATCATGGCGGCATCACGCAACATCACACTGCACAGGTCGCGGGTTGCCGGCGTGCAGTAGATGTTGCCTTCAAAACCTGCCTTGATGAGGCCGGGGATGTTGCCGCTGTGATCGATGTGAGCGTGACTGAGCACCAAGGCGTCGGCCTCCACAGCCCAGCGCGGGAGCGAGCGATTCTTGCGGTTGGCTTCGGCGCGATGGCCTTGTACGAGCCCACAATCCAAGAGAACGCTGCCATCGCCGACGACGACCCGATGAAGCGAGCCGGTTACTTCGCCTGCGGCGCCGTGAAATTCGACATGCATAATGTCAATTCATAGCAGGCGGCGCGCCGTTTCTGCGTCCACGGAAGCGCGCTTATTGCACCAAGCTTGCGCCACGCAGATTGTCAGCGCAATTTCTGCCGAAGAAGTGCTTCTAGCTGCCCGAGAACTCGGGCCTGAGTTTGGCACTCCTCGTGCTTTGTAGCGGGGCATGCCCATTAGCCCGAAGACTCGCTCCCGCCTTTTGGTTCCCGTCGATTTTTCTGCCCAACAGGAGGCGGTGATTGCACGTGCGAGTTTGTTGGCAGGGCACATGGATGCGGAGGTCGTGCTGATGCACTGCGCGTCGCCTGTTGAACTGAGCTTGGTCGCCATCGAGCCGGTCTACGTTCCTGCCGCCGTCATCGAGCGCTTCACGAGTGACCACCTGGCAGCCGCCGCCGAACGACTCGAAAAACTCGCGGGCGTCATGAAGGCGCCTGGTGGGGTAAAAACCATCGTTCGCGCGACCACACCGACCGCAGGAATTTTGTCAGTGGCCAAAGAGTCGGACTGCGACTTCATCGTCATGGGCTCCCATGGCGCCGGCCTCGATCGCTTCCTCCTCGGCAGTGTGGCCGAAGAGGTGGTGCGCTCGGCCCCGTGCCCGGTGGTCGTGCAACGCGAGAGTGAGGACATCGCCGGCATCGATTCCGTCATGGTTGGCATCGACTTCTCGCCCTATTCCAGACCGCTGGTCGAACTGGCCCGCACCCTGGCTAGCGACACCGGCAGCATTCATCTAATGCACTGCTGGCAACCCCCGCACCTCGACAGCGCGCACGTCTTCGGCGATCCAGGGCATGCCAGCCTGGTCTCGACGCTGAGTGATGGCATGCAGATGCACTGCCGCGAGCTAGAGCGCTTCGCAGCTGACCTGCCAGACGACGATCGCTATTGCCTGCATGTGGAGTCTGGCCGCCCGGCCCAAACCCTGCTCGATTCCTACGATGAGCTGGGCGTGCAAGCCGTCGTCGTAGGCGCCCACGACGCCGACGCCGTGCAGCACTTGCTCGGCAGCGTCTCGGATCGCGTCTTGCGACACGCCAAGACCACAGTGATTCTCACCGAAGCATGCCGTGAACGCTACGAGCCCTAGCTAAGGACTCGCAGCCAGCCCTCCGAAAAAAGCCAGCCCTTCGAAAACTAGTCC
>JAHEAK010000033.1 GCA_024642805.1 Kofleriaceae bacterium
TGGATGAACCATCCCTCGGCCTTCTCCTCCTGTTCGTGATTGCCATCCAGGAGCATGCGTGCACCTGAAATGACCAGGATGGCACCAAAAACGTAGAAGGTGGCCTTTACGTGCTCGATCAGCCAGACGCCGGAGACGATCATGATCGAGCGAAAGGCGAGGGCACCCAAGATCCCCCAGAAGAGCACCCGCCGCTGGTACCTGGGGGCAATCTTAAGGCTCGAGAACACCAGCGACATGACGAAGATGTTGTCGACGCTCAGCGATTTTTCGAGCACATAGCCGGTTAGATAGAGCGAGACGGCATCTGCGCCACTCTTGGCGTGGGGCCCGCCCCCAGCCCCAAACCAGTGGTTCTCGTAGCTGAGGTAGACAAATCCCGTAAAGCTAAGGCCAACACACACCCATGCCAGGGTCCAGCGGATGGCCGATGTCGTGCTCATCTCGACGGACTTGCGGTGAAAGACACCGAGATCCAGAAAGAGCAAGAGCAGCACGAAGGCTACGAAACCGGTCCATAGGGGCCACATCGATCGCCGGAGTGTGCCGGTGCTTTGCCCGCGGCGCAATGTGCTTTGTTGCGGGATTGCGTTTGGGCTGGGTTAGACTGTAGTAAGAGCGCCTTGTCTGAGAAGTCTAAAGATCGAGTGGTTCGAGCCATGACCCAGGACGGGCAGTTTCGCGTCATCGCGGCCAGCACCGGTGAGACCTGCCAAGAGGCTGCAAACCATCAACTCGCCCCTGACGGCCTGGGCGCGCACCAAGTCGAGTTGATCTGTGCAGGCGTGCTCTTGCGCGAGACCATGCAGCCGGGCAACCGAGTCCAGATCATATTGAAGACGGCGCAAGGCGATCGCCTGGTCACCGATTCACTTCCTGACGGAAAGAATCGCAGCATCGTCAACCCGGGCAGCGAAGAAGCCGCACGTGAGGGTGGCGGTCTGGTTCAGGTTGCCTACACCCTGCGCAACGGCAAGCTGCACAACGGCATCGTCGCGGTTGGCGAGAGCGTCGACGTGAGCGAGGTCATGATGCGCTATCTGCAAGAATCCGAGCAGATCACGGCCTTTATATGTATCGAGCGGGGCAGGGGCGAGGACATGCGCGTAGGCGGATTCGTGGTGCAGGTGACTCCTGAGACCACCTTGGAAGGTCTCGAGGCCATGACCGCGCATCTGGAGAACTTCGTCGGCCTAGAAACCTGGTTGGCTGGCGAGGTGGTGGAGCCGGAAGCCCTGATCGACGAATTGCTGGTTGGCCAGGAATACGAGATCCTCGCCGACTCGCCTCTGTGCTTCGGTTGCACCTGCAGTCACGAGCGCATGCTGCTCGGCCTGTCGACCTTGCCGAAGACCGACATCGCCGAGCTCCTGCAAGGTGGCACAGGTATCGAGGTGAGCTGCGATGCCTGTGGTCAGCGTTATCAGATCGATGATGAGGAGCTGGCAACGCTGCTCACCGACGAGAGTGCTGACCCAGGGGCGATGCCCAACTAGCGCTGGCTGTGCGAAGCGCTGGAGACTGAGCCATCCTCATAGGCTCGATCGAGATCGCTCTGGGGTTTTTGAGCCGGGGTTGACTGACGTATCCATACGCTGTCTGGCGTCTTCAGACGCCGCTAACGGGAGGCAGCAACTTTTGCAAGTCATTGATTTTGGGAGCCTTGCTTGCGCGGAATATGCATTTCTTGCGGGAGGCTCGGGGGAGCGAGCTGGCACATGCATTGCTCAATGGATGGTCCAGGAGATACACGCCACCATGAACAAACTAATCCCCCTCGCCACCCTCCTTTCCTCCCTCATCCTGCTGGCTCCCGCCTGCGCACCAGAATCGACCAGTTCTGGAGACCAAATCGACTGCTCTGACGGCAAATGCGATACCCCGGGCGACGTCGCCAACGCAGAGTGCGCCGCCAAGTTTCCAAGCAGCCGCAAGAAACAACAAGAATGCCGCGACGCGAAAGCTCTCGAGCATTGTGCTCTTCGACGCGATGACTCGCTCTCTGGCGCACAGCAAGGCTTCACCAAAGACGCCATTCGCTGGGCCGCCGCTGACGTCGTCGGCGTCAATACCAACGGAAATGACGATCGCGGTCAGGAGTACACCGAGTACTTCGCCGTCGTGATGCCACCACCTGAAACCGAAGGCGCCGCTGCCGGCACCTACAAGGCCCTCGGCCAAAACCAAGACTCTGGCACTTCGTCGCCAACCCTGGACCTCAGCGAGGACCAAATCTTCGCTCTCGAGGACGAGCCTGATGCCGTCGTCGGTCAGTGTGTCTTCACGTCCTGGCACGCAGACATCAACGAGCCACTGCCAGTCTGCAACGGCTCTGATTCGGGATGCCCGAGCCTGAGCTTCCCCGAAGGTTCCGCGTTGGCTTCGTGGGTGTCGAGCCCCGAAATGGGCATGAAGATGAACACCTCCAACCTGCGCATGAAGGTCGGATTCAACTCCAACGGCGCCGCCAGCGACCTTGCTGAGCGCTGCATGACCGAGCCGCTGGTTGGCGATCCTTCCAACGCTAGCGACCCTCTCAACGACAACTTCACCCGCGGCTGTATGAAGGCCTACGAGCTCTTCCAAACCGAATGGCGCCGCTCGGACTCCTCTGTGTGTGTCGCCGGTGGCCGTCTGGCCGAGTGTGGTTGTGGTGTTGATACCGACGCCGATGGCGTTGCCGACATCACCGACCCAAAACAAATCTCTCTGGCCCTGGTTCCTCGCCAGCCCGTCAACGACGAAATCACCTTGCGCGGCTTTCCTCTGGGAACCTGGACCGGTGCTCACGAGCTTCCTGCTGGTTGTAGCTACGCCAACACTGGCGACGATTCACAAACCCTGGTTGTTTGTGAACTCACCGGCAACGACGTTCTGCAAGGGGCCGCCGATGTCAAAGAGCGTTGCCGCGACAAGTACGGCAGCAACGTCGTGACCCACGTGCCGGTTCCTGCCGCTGCCATCGTCTGCACCCCACCTGCCGACGGTCTGTACTCGGCCAGCTGTGGTGAGCTTCCATGGGTTGTCACCGCGGAGAACTCCAGCCCAGCTAGCAACTAAGAGCAACTTCATATCCCCCCCGAAGCGGCGTCCATCCCCTGGGCGCCGTTTCTCTTTGTTTTGAGCCTTTGCGGCCGAGGCTGGCAGGGCCAAGGCTGCGACCCTATGTCATGATGGCTACGTCAGGATGTCGTCGTCGCTAGAGCAGCCGCAAACGGTGGAATTGGATCT
The DNA here is from genome assembly GCA_024642805.1 of Kofleriaceae bacterium. GTDB lineage: Bacteria > Myxococcota_A > Polyangia > Haliangiales > Haliangiaceae > NORP324. Next base: position 3,232 of record JAHEAK010000033.1, read on the forward strand.
CGGTCTCGACGAGGACGAAAGCATCGAGACCCTTCGCCGCAAGACGGCCGCGAAACTGAAGGCTCCACTGCAGGCCATCGCCGAGCTCGAGGTACTCAAGCGATCCGTCGACGCGCGGCGCGGTCGAGTTCGCATTCGCTACCTCCTGGCCATCAATCCCGAAGAGCGCCCGCCGCTTGGTGGCGACGATCTTCAGGTCGTCAGAGGCGGGCAGCGAGTCATCATCGTTGGCGCTGGACCCGCCGGCCTCTTCTGCGCCTATGAGTTGGCCCGTCGCGGTATTGCGTCGATCATCATCGAGCGCGGCAAGAAGGTCCAACCTCGGCGCGTCGACCTCAAGGGCCTCACCAAGGGAGGCGTGGTCAACGCCGACAGCAACTACTGCTTTGGGGAGGGCGGCGCCGGCACCTATAGCGACGGCAAGCTCTACACGCGGGCCCACAAGCGCGGCGACGTTCGCGATGTCATCGAGGTCTTGGTCAAGTGCGGGGCCCCTGAGCGCATCTTGAGTGACGCCCGTCCGCACATCGGCTCCAACAAGTTGCCCAAGGTCGTGACCGCCATGCGCGAGAGTCTCGAGGCCGTTGGCGTGGACTTTCGTTTCGAGGCGCGAGTCGTCGGAATCGACAGGGCCGGAGGCAAGGCCTGCGGCGTGCGTCTGCAAGGGGGAGAGACCATCGCTGGCGATGCTGTTGTTGTTGCCACCGGTCACTCGGCCCGCGATGTCTTCACCATGTTGCTCGAGGCCGGCGTGAGCGTCGAGAGCAAGGGCTTTGCTCTGGGGGTGCGCATCGAACACCCACAGCCGCTCATCAACGGCATCCAGTACGGGCGTGCGGCCGGGCACAGCAAGCTGCCCGCCGCCTCCTATCGCCTGGTGCAGGACGTGGCTGGTAGGGGCGTGTTCTCGTTCTGTATGTGTCCCGGCGGCTGGATCGTGCCGGCATCGACAGAGACCGGCGAGCTGGTCGTCAACGGCATGAGTCTGTCCCGGCGCGACTCGCCCTTTGCCAACTCGGGGCTGGTGGTTTCGGTGGAGCCAGAGGATTGGCAGTCACAAGGACTCGAGGGCGTGCTTGGTGGCGTCGAGCTACAGAGGCGTATCGAGGCCGCGGCGTGGCAAGCTGGCGGCGGAGGCCTGGTTGCGCCGGCGGTGCGCGCGACGGACTTTGCCAACAAGCGGGCCTCCTCCAGCCTGCCAGCGACGAGCTATGTGCCCGGTATCGTCCCCGGTGACATCGAGGCCGTTCTCAACGCCGGCGGACTGCGCTTGTCGGAGCGCGTTCGCCAGGCCTTACTTGCCTTCGACAAGAAGATGCGCGGCTACCTGAGCGCGGAGGCGGTCTTGGTTGGCGTCGAGTCGCGCACCAGTGCGCCCGTGCGGGTGCCACGCGATCGCGAGAGCCTGGAGAGTGTTTCGATGGCCCGCCTCTACCCCTGCGGCGAGGGGGCAGGCTATGCAGGAGGCATCGTCAGCGCGGCCATGGATGGCGTACGTGTTGGGCGAGCGCTCACACAGGCCCTCTCTCGACCCCAGCACCTGCATAAGGGTCCCATGCCTACAGGCCCGAGCTAGCTGCGATCTCCTATGTAAAACAGCCGGTTAGCTGGTTTGCGCGCTGGTTCGGGCATTGCACTAGATGGCAAGGATGCGTCCGACCCTCATCGCTCTTTTGTGCGCAGGCCTCCTGGTTTCCGCCTGTGCCACCGAGCTGGGTGGCCCGGCCTTCGATCCCAGCTGCGAGGATGGGAACTGTGATCAGAGTGAGCGGGCCTTCTGCACGGTCAGAGTCGGCAACTTGGGCACCAAGGACGTCGAGCTCGACTACTTGCCCAATGTCCTGGCCTGCGAAAACGAGACGGCAGGCCTTGAGTCGCTCAAGGCCCAGGCGGTCACGGCACGTTCGTACCTGTACTACAAGCTCGCTCGCGGCGAGAGCATCAGCAACAGCCAGGGTGATCAGGTCTATTCCTGTGGGCGCCGGCCTAGCGCGCTGCATCGACAAGCCGTCGAAGAGACCTCGGGCATCGTTCTGCGCTATCGCGGGGCACGCGTCGCTTCCTTCTTTGTCGCGGGCGCTCTGCAAAGCTCCGCAACCTGCACAGGCGGCACTTCGGACCCGACCAGCACCGAGCCATTCGTGACCTATAACCAGGGCCTCGAGGGCAGCAGAGTGGTGCAAAGCCGTCTAGGACTGCGCGATCCTCAGAACTTTGCTAATCGCGGTTGCATGTCGCAAAACGGAGCAAACTGTCTCTCCGATCACGGCAGCAGCGCCCTGGACATCCTGCACTTCTACTACGGCTCCGACATCGAGGTCTTCAACTCGGTCGGCAGTTGCATCGTGCCTGGCGCGGATCTCGGAGTTGGCGGATCGGATCCGGTTGAGACGGTCACCGGCGTTGGCGACGATTGCAGCTTTGATGCAAACGCATGTGATTTCGAGAGCCAGGGACGCACGGGAGAGTGCCTCGATTGGTTCGACGGCAATACCAGCACCCTGCATGGTATGTGCACCCTGGGTTGCGAGGGCTCGTGCGCGGCATCGAGTGCCTTCGGTCAGACATTCTGTGCGGAGTTAGAACCAGGGCAGGGCACCTGTCTGGTGCTTGCGTCGGAGGAAAATCGCAACTGTGCCGACCTCGGTGGCACCATCGCCCAGGTCGTCGGCAACCACGTTGGCAGTTCCGGCCAGGCCTCGGATCACGAGGGTGTGTGCGCACCGCCAGGCAATCCGACGAGTTGTCAGACGGCACAGGGACTTGGCGGCGAGTGCATCGACACCGATTCGATGCAGTGCGGCGGCCAGCTTCACACCGGTCTGTGCCCTGGTGGCGCAGACATTCGCTGCTGCACGAGGTAGGCGAGGACTTCTCTGTACCGGGCTCGCCGGCAATGGTAGGTCTTGGCGCAGATGGCAGGGTTGTCGCAAAGCCAAGCGCGAGGCGCGCGCATCTTGCTGGTCGATAACTACAGCTCTTTTACCTACAACCTGTATCAGTACCTGGCCGAGCTGAGCGGTGTCGAGCCGATGGTGGTGCGCAACGACGCGCTGGCCGCCGAAGACATCGACGCGCTGCTCGTGGAGATCGATGGTGTGGTGCTCTCACCCGGGCCAGGCCATCCGGCACGTGCGCGTGACTTCGGAATCTGTCGCGACCTTCTCGATCGCGCCGCCATGCCGATTCTGGGTGTGTGCCTTGGCCACGAAGGTCTGGGCCATCACCACGGGGCCACGATCGAGCGGGCCACAGAGGCCTATCACGGCCGATCCAGCGTGGTTCGCCATCAGGGCGATGAGCTTTTCGCGGGGCTGCCGAGCGAGTTCAAGGCCGTGCGCTACCACTCTCTTGCCGTGGCCGAGCCCCTGCCTGCCTCCCTGCGTGCTATCGCTCGCACCGAGCAGGGCGAGCTCATGGCCCTGCGCCACCTTCGCTATCCGCACTGGGGTGTGCAGTTTCATCCCGAATCCGCCGAGACCGAATATGGCAAGCAGCTACTGGCCAACTTTTGTCAGTTGAGTCAGGCATCACGACGAGGCAGCGCTGCCCGAGCCGAGCGTCAGGCGCCCGCTCCGCTCCGGCCATCGGGGCCAGAGCCTCGTCGCTGGCGCCTCCTGCGACGCGAGCTGGGCACGAAGCGTAGCTGTGCCGAGCTTTTTCGCCGACTCTATGCAAACTCCGAGACCGCCTTCTGGTTGGATGGGGAGTCGGATGAGAGTTGTTCTTATATTGGGGATGCAGGCGGCCCTCATGGCTACGTTCTGTCGTACTCGCTTGAGAGCGCAGCAGTCGAACTTCGCGGTGCCCGAAGTGGCGTCTACCCATGCGAATCCATCTTTGCCTATCTGGAGCAAGAGCTTGCCAACAACGCCGTTTGCGCGCAGGGCGTCGTGCAAGGCGATCAGCTGCCGGGGGCATTCGCGGGCGGATTCGCGGGCGGATTCGTGGGCTACTTTGGCTACGAGCTCAAGGCCGAGTGCGGAGCTAGCAATCAACAGGTCTCAGCCTGGCCCGACGCGCACTGGATCTTTTGCGATCGCTTCCTGCAGGTCGACCACGCTACCGGTACCTGCTTCGCCCTCGCACTGGTCCCAGAGGACGAGAGCCGGGGCGATTCCGAGCGAGCCCCCGAACGAGCCCCCGAACAAGTCCCCGGGCAAGTCCCCGGGCGAGGCAGCGAACGAGGGGAAGGTCAGAGCCTGCGCTGGTTCGATGAGCTCGCCAACCTGCTTGCCCAGGATGCCCGGCTCGTGGCCAACAGACCGGAGCTCGTGCCGAGCAGTGAACCTATGGCGAGTCGCAGCGCACCGATCTGGCGGGACGAGCGTGCTCGCTATCTGCAGATGATCGAGAGCTGCCGGCAGGAAATCCTGGCAGGGGAGAGCTACGAGCTGTGTCTGACCAGCTCCGCCCGCATCGATGAGGCCGTAGACGCGCTTTGTCTCTTTGACGACATGCGCACCAGCAACCCGGCACCGTACTCGGCCTTCTTGCGCTGTGCTGGCTTCTCCTTGGCCTCGAGCTCCCCGGAGCGCTTCTTGAAGATCGACGCGGCCGGCCGCGTGGAGAGCAAACCCATCAAGGGCACCTGTGCGCGCAGCAGCGACCCGGTCCGTGACGCTGCGCTCGCCGAGACCTTGCAAACCAGCGCCAAGGAGCGAGCCGAGAACCTCATGATCGTGGATCTGGTTCGCAACGATCTTGGTAGGAGCTGCCAGGTCGGATCGGTGCGAGTCGACACGTTTGCAGCGCTGGAGAGTTATGCGAGCGTTCATCAGCTGGTCAGCACCATTTCGGGGCGCCTCTTGGCCGAGCGCTCGCCTCTGTCTTGCGTGCGTGCCGCCTTTCCCGGCGGCTCCATGACCGGCGCGCCGAAACTGCGCTCCATGGAGATTCTCGATGGCCTGGAGAGCGCGGCTCGAGGTCCCTATTCGGGGAGTCTTGGCTATCTCGGGCTCGATGGCGCCGTCGATCTCAGTATCGTCATTCGCACGGCGCTCATCGCCGACGCGAGTGTGAGCGTCGGGGTGGGCGGAGCTATCACGGCACTTTCGGAGGCCGAGGCAGAGCACGACGAGATCGTGCTCAAGGCCAGCGCGGCGCTAGCGGCCATCGGCCGTATGCCCCGCCGGGAGAGCTAGGCCGATTTGCTATAGATGGTCTGCGTCGGGTAGGCGAACTCGAGCTTCTCGGCGCTGAAGCGGCGCAAGATGTCCATGTTGAGCCGGGTCTTGACTGCCATGATGTCGCTGCCCTTCTTGATGCAGTAGACGAGCTTGATGATCATGGCCGAGTCGCCAAAGGCATCGAAGGCGATGACCACGTTGTCCTCGATTTCGTCCATGGCGCCCGTGAGCTCTCTCAGTAGGTCCATGGCCCCCTGCATGGCTTCTGGGCTGGTGTCGTAGGTGAGGCCAATGTCCATCGTGATTTTTCGACTCGGCTCGAGAGTCACGTTGACGACGGGCGAATCCGAAAAAGTCGAGTTGGGAATGGTTACGATCGGCCCATCGAGAGTTTGTAGGCGCGTGCTGCGAATTCCCACCTCCTTGATGACGCCGTCAAAGCCAGCGACGCGAACGCGGTCGTTCATGACAAAGGGGCGATCGGTAAACACGGTGAAGCCGCCGAAGACGTTGGACACGGTGTCTTTGGCAGCCATGGCCAGGGCAAGGCCGCCAATGCCGAGTCCAGCGATGAGGGCACCGACGTTGTAGCCGGCATTGTTGAGGGCCACGATGGTGCCAAGCGACCAGACGGCCACCTTGGAACCCTTGCGCACCAGCGGCAGGAGCTGGTCGTCCAGATCATTCTCGGTCTTGGAGGCCATGGGCGCGATGAGCTGGGTGAAGACCGCCTCGATGATCCTGGCGATGAGCCAGGTGATACACATGATGATGACGAACTGGCGCAGGCCGGCAATCGTTGCCCGAGCCCCGAGCGAGAGACTGAGGGTGCTGAGCCCGACGAGTATGCCGGCAATCGTCAGGGCGACGATGAAGGGCTCTTCGACCATGTCGACGATGAGGTCGTCGATGTTCGTGCGTGTCCTGGCCGTTAGTCGTTTGATGACTGCGGAGCAGATCCAGTACAGGAATTTGCCGAGCACCAGGGCGCCCAACATGATGCCGAAGGCCGTAGCCCACTCGGCGATGGTGTTGTCGTAGTAGGTCTTGTGTATGAAGTTCGACATCGAGAGTCTCAGAAGAGGCACGAAAGCAAAGCCTGCTTTGCAGGACCAGGCAAGCGGCAAACCCAGAAAACCAGAAGGGGCCAGGATGTCGAGCGATGAGCATCGCGCCGAGTTGCCATCTGCGGGCCGCTAGGGGACGATTCAGCGACTTTTGCAGGAGACACCATGCAAGCGCTCGAGTTGAAATCTGACATTCATGCGGTGACCGTGTATCGCCAGGGGGCGACAGTCACACGTCGAGCGCTCCTAGCGGGCGATCTCGCCAAGGACAGCACCCTGCGCATCGCTGACCTGCCCCTGAGTCTGCAGGATTCATCGCTGTGCTCGCGCATCGTTTGCAGTACTGGCGATAGCGGTCTTCTCGCCAGTGACCTGCAGGTGGTTCTCGATGCGCCCATGCTCGATGGCGCAGCGGCCGACGCGCAGGATGCTGAGCTTTTGCGCTTGCGTCGACTCGCGCAGCGCTTGCAAGAGCGTCTCGGTGACGCCGAGCAGGAACTCGCTCGAGCCATCGCGATGGTGCCACGACCAAAGGCCAAGAGCGGGCAGGCGCCAGAGCCTTCGCCCTTGCAAGCGCGGCTGAGTCTCATCGCCTTCACCGAACGCCGCCTGCAGGCGCTGCAAGCCGAGCAACGGGCAATCGAACTGGAATACACCCAGGTTAGCGAGGACCTGGAAGCGCTCGAGCAGAAACATGCACAGGCCAGCACGGAGCAACTGGCAAAGCGTCACGAGCTGCGCAAGGCGGTGGTGATTCGCACGCAGGGACAGCTGCATACGGGCGCCGAGTCCTTTCTCGAAATCGACTACTTCGTGCCCGGAGCAACCTGGGCTCCCTCCTATTCGATCGCCTTCGGAAAGCAGCTGCAAAGCGCAACGCTGTCCATGCGAGCCATGGTGAGTCAGAGAAGCGGCGAAGATTGGCGTGAGGTTGAGCTCACGTTGTCGACGGCCGACGCCCTGCGCTGGGCCGAATTGCCAGAGCTCACATCCAGACGCATTGGCAGGCGACAAGCGCCACCAAGCAAACGCGGCTGGCGACCACCTCCAAGCGGTCTCGCGGCCCTCTACGCCGATTACGATGGGGCCTTCGGGACGACTCCGCCGCCCTCTTATTCGCAACTCTTCGGGGGCGTCTCGCCTATGGCGGGCGCTGTCATGGAGGACGCGCGCTTTGGAGACTTCGAAGATGAAGTCACCGCGGTGAGCAGTGGCCAATTGGACGCCTACGCTCCGCGCAACGCCCCACCCGCACCACCATCGGCGATGTCAGCTCCTCTTGCGCCGGTGCAGTTCTCGATGTCGGTCAATGTTGGTGGCGAGAGCGATGAAATCACCAAGGTGTCGAGGCACGCGTCGCGAGAGCGCTCGGAACCAAAGGCCAAGAAGTTGGGACAGGCCTTGTCGGGGCCCATGCCAAGCAAACCACCGGCTCCAGGTGGTGGAGGTGGCGAGCTCCAGAAGGAGTCGTACCTAAAGGAGGAGGAAGCGGGCGAGCACAACCCACTGTTGAGCTATGCGCGTTTGCGGATGCCCGGGGCCGCTAGCACCGAGCGTGGCACCTTGCAAGAGGTGAGCACTCGCGCCATGTACTCTGAGACATTGTCTGATCCGACAATAGCCAGACAGGTGATGGGTGTCTTCGATTACCAGCTGTCCAGAGCCAGTGACTTGGGCGCGCTGCCCACGGGCCACACCCGGCCTTGGTGCCAGGACTACGACTATGCCTTTCGCGCCCACAGTCGCCTGGATGTCGAGTCAGACGGGCGCTTCCATTCGCTGCCCATTCAAGAGGCCGATGCCAAGAGCAGGGCACAACACGTCGTCGTTCCTCGCGAGAGCACCGAGGTCTTTCGGACGGTCACCGTCGACAATCCCTTCGACGGTCCTCTGTTGAGCGGTCCGATGGATGTCTATTGGCATGGCGATTTCCTGCTCACCAGCGCGGTTGAGTTCACGGCGGCTCGTGGTGAACTCGAGCTTGGGCTCGGTGTCGATCAATCGGTGAAGGTCGTGCGCAACACGCACTTCCGTGAGGACACCGTGGGCATGATGGGAGGCGCCCTCGAGCTCACTCACAAGATCGTCATCGAGGTGAGCAACAACGCATCGCAGGGTATCGAGCTGCAGGTGCGCGAGAGAGTGCCGGTGCCTGCCCGCAGCAATGAAGAAGAGGTCAGGGTCGAGATCAAAAGTGTTGCGCCCCCGTGGCAACCTTTTGAGCCGCTCGCTGAGGGCTCGGACCGGAGTGCGCTGCGTGGCGGTTACGTCTGGGCCCTGCACCTGGACGCCGGTGGCCGCGCGGAACTAAATGCATCGTACGAAATCAAACTGTCCTCGAAGTTCGAGCTTCGAGGCGGAAATCGTAGGGAGTGGTAGTCATGAACCAGCCAGATACGAATGAACCTGTTGCCAAGCTCGGGGTCGTCGACACGCTTGCACCGCTCACCGCGGTAACGGTGATGGAGGACAGAGCCAGGGTGAGCCGACGAGCCAAGCTTGCCCTTGGCGCTGGTCGCCATCGCTTGCGCATTGCCTCCGTCGCGCCGGTGCTCGTCGACAAGACCTTGATCGTGGCGCCCGAATCCGAATCCGCCGCTGCCTCCGTCAAGGTCCTGGACGCGCGCGTGGTGCGCAAGCTCGTGCACAAGGGGGCAGGTCGAGAAGGCGGGGATTCCCCGCAAGATGCGCTTATTGCCGGGCTGCGTGCGGAGCTCAAAGAGCGAGAGAGACAGGTTCGTGAACTCGACTTCGAAGCATCCAGGTTGGAGGTTCTCGCCGATCAGTTGCGACGTGCCTACGAGCTGGGATTGGCCGATGCACTCGAAGATGTCGGCTATGGCAAAGAGGTTCCCGCATCCCTCGACACCCAGTTGCGCGAGTTGCGCGAGCGCCACGCTGGCGCGGTGGATGCACTCTTCGATCGCCGTGCTGACATCGTCGAGGCGCAGGAAGTTCTGTCTCGCCTCGGTGAGCGAATCGCACACCTGGAGACGCCCTCCGATTCCGAGTGGGCATGCATCGATATCGATATCGAGTGCAGCGCCGCTACTGAGTCGCAGTTGCGCATCGACTACGCGGTGCCTGGTGCCTGCTGGCGCCCCTATCATCGTGCTCGTCTGCTCGACGAGGAGTCGACGCGGGTGGAATTTCTAACCGATGCCTGCGTGTGGCAGAACACTGGGGAGGACTGGCAGGGCGTCGAACTCACCTTGTCTACGGAGCGCAGCTCACTTGGCATCGAAGCGCCGAGCCTCTACACCGACTCCTTGCAAACCCAGCGCAAGTCGAGTGCTGTACATATTGAATCCAGGGAGCAGAGCGTCGACACCCTCGCGGCTCCCTCGGAAAGCATTGCCCGCAAGCCCGAGCTAGCGGGCATTGACGATGGCGGCGTGGCCCTGCATCTGCGTCCCGAAGGCATTTGCAGCTTGCCTAGCGATGGCCGACCACATCGTATCTTTCTCAGTAAGTTCGTGGCCGAGGCAAAACGTGAGCTCGTGTGCATGCCCGAGCTGCAGCCCACGGTGCAGCTGGCGACGACTCTCGAGAACGCCGGGGCGACTGCTCTGCTCGCCGGCCCCGTCGACCTGTTGCGCGACAGTGGTCTGGTTGGCCGTACGAAGATTCTCTACGTCGCCGCCGGTGAGCGTTTCGAGCTAGGCTGGGGCCCTGAGGCTGATCTGCGCATACGCCGCGAGGTCGACGAGAGCGCCGAGAGCTCGAGGGTGCTCAGTTCGTGGACCGCCAAGAAGTACACGACCACGATCAAATTGAGCAATTTGGGCCTCCGAGCTCATCAGGTGCGCGTGGTCGAACGAGTGCCGGTCTCGGAAATCGACAAGGTGAAGATCGAAGTCGACAGCAAGGCGAGCACTGGCGCCAAGACGAGCGATGCCAATGGCTTTGTCGAGTGGCAGATGGAGCTGCGGCCCCGGAGCCATCGGGACATCGAGCTGCACTACGTCGTGAAGAAGCACGACGACGTCGTTGGCTAATCGGGCGCGGCGCTTCGAACTCTTGTACTAGCGCTTCGAGCGTCGCCACCAGCGAGTCTTCTTCGCTGGCGCGGCCGCCTCGGGCTCTTTGATCGCTTGGCACTCTTGCTCGAGGGTGTCTTCGAGCTCGAAAGCCTCCTGATTCTGCTTGAGGCACGAACGGATGTTGACCGCTTTGCGGCTGGCGGTTGTTGGCGAGAGAGTGGCCGGCCGGGGCTGGCGCTTGGCAACCACGGGCGAGAGCTCCGCAAACCAGGGGGCACTTGGCGGCGGAAGATTGAGGTCAGTACCAAGGGCAAGGAAGGGTTTGGAAAACTCTTCTTGTTGCTCGGGGGCGAGCACGCTCTCGAGGGGAGCAGGGGAGAAGGCTAGTGGCATGCGAGGCGCGCTGGCGACGGCCACCGGGACCTCGCATTGCTCTGTGCCTTCGGCTAGCGTCCAGCCACCTTCTAAGCTCGATCCAGGACTTTGGTCAGCACAGGGCGCACTGGCCGTGACGGTGTGGGGAACCGAGCGAATGAGTCGCCCGGTCTTCTCTTCCGGCACACCCCAGCCGTCATCAAGGCTTTCTTGGAGCGCAAGAGCGGACTTGGAGCGTGACTGCATGGACTGAGTCCTTGCAACAGTGGATCCGAAATCGCGAAACCCACGATCTCCTTTGGAATTGCGTGCTTGTGCGCACTGGCGATGGCATGGGCTGGGGGAGGCTTACCCACCAAGGCGCTCGCCCTGGGGGATTGGCCCGCGCTCACTTCGACGATCGCCCGGTCAATTGTGGGCCGGTTGCCGCTTTCCTGCTTCAGGGCCAAAGGGGCCTCGTCTATGGTCCGCGCATGCGCCACGCCGTACTTCTGCAAGCGGGACTTCTCGCTCTCCTTTGCTCCTGCGCTGCGGACCACAGGTCAGGCACCACCTCCTTCTTTGACCTCGAGGGCGAGATTGCCAACGGCAATCAGTTCTATGACTTGCCCTATCCCTCGGATTTGCGTCTGGTCGATGGCAAGCCCGAGCTCACCGGCTATCCCAACCCTGGCGAGATAGCTCTCTTGGCCGACCTCATCCCCCTGGGCGAGGGTCGTCGGGGTTGGTCGACGACGATGGCCACCTACTTCCGCTTCAGTGCGCCCCTGGTCAAGGCTGTTGAGACCGATGTGATGGCGGGCAGTGTGGACCAACCGATCTTGCTCATCGACGTCGATCCGAACTCTTCGGAGAGAGGTCGACTGGTGCCTACCGTGGCTCGCACCCTCGTGGAAGACGATTACGTGCCGAGCAACGTCTTGGCGGTGGCGCCAAGGCCGGGCTTCATATTGGCAGGCTCGCGGCGCTACGCGACCGTGGTCTTGCGAACTCTCGGTGATGCCGAAGGCCAGCCGCTGGTCGCACCCGCCGCCTTGCGTGAACTCAGTAAGGGCAAGACGCCTGCAGGTCGACGAGGCCTCGCGGCGCAAGAGCTGTACGCGCCTCTGTGGGAGACCTTGGACATGATTGGCATCGATCGCAGCGAGGTTGCCGCCGCCACGGTCTTCACCACCGGCGACGTGGTTGCGGACCTCTTCGCCATGAGTGAAGCGCTGCGCGACGAATACACTCTCGAGTTGAGCACGATGAGCGTCGACCCGGATGATGGTGATCACGAGCGCTTTTGCGAGATCATAGGAACCGTCAGCTTCCCGCAGTTTCAGACCGGCCAGCCGCCCTATCGAGAGGGCGGTGTGTTCGAGCTTGGCAGCGACGGTCTACCGATCATGCAACGCAGCGAAGAGGCCGGTGTGGTGCTCACCTTGCCGAAGGGCGAGATGCCCGTGGGCGGGTATCCACTGGCCATGTACTTCCACGGCAGCGGCGGTCTCTACCAACAGGTGGTTGATCGCGGGCGTGTGAGCGAAGCGGGCGGCGAGCCACAAAAGGGCGAGGGCCCGGCTTTCGTGCTGGCTCCGCACGGCCTGGCCACCCTTGGCTCCGCGCATCCGCTCAACCCAGAGCGCCTACCGGGCGCCGGCGACACCGCCTACCTCAACATCAACAACCTGGCTTCGCTGCCCTTCACCTTCGCGCAGGGCGCCATCGAACAGCGACTCTTGCTCGATGCGCTCCTGCGCACGGGGATTCCTGAAAGCTCGCTGGCTGGCTGCACCGGCATGAGCCTGCCCGCTGGCGAGAGCGAGTACCACTTTGCTGACGACAAGATCGTGGCGCTCGGGCAGAGCATGGGTGGCATGTACACCAACATCATCTCGGCGATCGAACCGCGCATCAAAGCCGTGGTGCCGACCGGAGCCGGCGGCCTGTGGCACTACTTCATCCTCGAGACCAGCCTGGTTCCTGGCGCTAAAGATCTGCTCTCGGTGGTCTTCCGAACCCCGCTGGAGGAGTTCACCTTCCTGCACCCAAGCCTGCAGCTGCTTGCTCTAGCATGGGAAAGCGCCGAGCCCATGGTGTACATGCCGCGTCTTGCCAAAGATCCACTGCCTGGGCATCCCGCGCGTCCAATCTACGAGCCAGCGGGCGAGGGCGACTCCTACTTTCCCACCACCATCTACGACGCCGCGGCCATTTCCTATGGCAATCAGCAAGGTGGCCAGGAAGTGTGGAGCAGCATGCAAGAGGGGCTAGCGCTCAGTGGGCGCGATGGCTTGCTCGACTACCCTGTCGTCAACAACCTGGAGAGTAGCGACGGCCAGAGTTACACCGGCCTGGTCGTGCAGTACCAGGGCGATGGCATCTACGATCCGCACGCCATCTACGGCCAGCTCGATGAGGTCAAGTACCAGTATGGCTGCTTTCTCGAGAGCTTCCTGGCACGTGGCAGTGCAACCGTTCCCGCACCAGCCGCGCTGGGTACTCCCTGTCCCTAGCCAGGCCCGGAAGAGCAGACGCCTCCAGGTGGGCAGCGCGAGTCGCCGACTACAGACCCGCGAAGGCTAGCGCCGCACACAGGGCCGGCGCGGCGTATTCGAGCCAGCGCATGCGCGCCTCGCCGAGTCGCAGGCGAATCGTTCTGCCTAAAGTATTGCCGACCATGATCATCGAAGAGATGAGCAGTACCTGCAGGATGAGGGTCAAGTCGATGAGCCCGGTGGTGGAATAACCGATGACCTTGAAGCTGTGCATGGCCACGCCAGCACTGGCTCCGGTGGCTATGTAGCGATTGCCGCTGATGCCGGCGCTGAGGAGCAGTGGTCCCATCAAGAAGCCGCCGCCGCCTGCGGTCGCCGATAGGAAACCCACCGCTGCCGAACCAGGGCCGAGCGCGCGGCGAGGCATGGTCCAGTCTATCTTAAGAATAACTCGTAGTAG
>JAHEAK010000519.1:0-1631 GCA_024642805.1 Kofleriaceae bacterium
GAGCGGTGCCAGGTTTCTCGCAGGAGACCTTCCAGCAGACCCAGGCTCTCGAACGACTCGCCACCCGCCTGCAGACCTGCCTCGGGGACTACGCCCAGGGAGCCAGCGCCTTCGAGCTAGGGCAGGGGCAGCATCGTGTCCTGTGCCTGGTCTATGCCGATCGCATGGTGCTCTACGCGCGACCACTCTTCCGCGAGCGCCCGCGCAAGCTCATTGAGCTCGGTCGGGACCACAAGCTGACCCTGGCCAGGCGCCGCGGTGATCGCGTGGTGTCGATGAGCGCTGGTGTCGAAATCGTCGCCACCGGTGATCGCATCCAGTTTTGCCATCCCGACGGCGAGATTGCCGCCAGCATCTTCTTGCCGTGGATTGGCGAAGAGGCGCGCGTGGAACTCACTCGGCGTTTCAAGAGGCTGGTCTCGCCTACCGAGCACGCGTCGAGGCGCGCGGGTCGCGACTCAGAGCTGAGTCTAAACAAGCAGCTACGCGTGCTGTCCCGCGGGCTCTGAGCAAATCGGGGCTTCGAGGCGGCGTATTGACCCGTCCTGGATCATGCTTACTGTAGTTTCATGCGTTTTCCCTTCCGCCTAGGTCGTCTCTTCGGAATTCCTGTCGAGGTACGCGCCAGCTTCCTCTTGATGCTCGCCGCCGTCTTGCTCTTCATGGGTGGGCTCGGGGGCATTCTCGTCGTTCTCTTGGTCTTCGCCTCCATCGTCGCCCACGAGCTCGGGCACTCCTTGGTAGCTCGCAAGCTCGGCGTAGAGGTCTCGGCCATCGAGCTGCATTTCTTTGGTGGTGTGGCGCGGCTGCAATCCCAACCGCGCTCGGCTCGCGGTGAGCTTGCGATTGCGGCAGCCGGTCCCGCGGTCTCTTTCGCGCTCAGCGCGCTGGCCTTCGTGATGGCGGCGCTGAGTCATTGGTGGTTCTTCGAGCTTCTCGCGACCATCAACCTCGTGCTCGGCATCTTCAACTTGATTCCCGCCTTGCCCATGGATGGCGGTCGCATCTTGCGAGCTTTGCTGGTTCCGCGCCTTGGCTTTGCGCGCGCGACCGAGGTCTCTGTTGGCGTCTCGCGGGTGGCTTCGGTGCTCTTCGCCGTCGTTGGCCTGGCCTTCCTCCAGCTGCAGTTGATCTTGCTGGCGGGCGTGCTCTGGTTCATGGCGAGCGCTGAGCTGCGCATGGCCCGACACGGCTACGCGGGTAGCGTACCGAGCTCGAGCGGATGGTCGCGGCCCGAGTGGGGCCCACCGGGCTGGGGGACATCCTATGGTCCACCGCGCGCGCCGCCTCGCTCGCGCATCGTCGTGGTGCGGGTCGACGACTGAGAAAGGGGCCCTAGGGCCCCTTTGCTGCGTTTGCGGGTGGTGGTCGCGGCCTTGCGCCGCAGCCGGCCCTACTGGGCCTGAATCAGCAGATCAATCACGTGCCCGAAGTCGTCCTCGAAAGAGGCCTGGTAATCGCCAGCGGGGGCCTGAAAGTAGAGATAGCCGTCGCTGAGGTTGCTGTCAATAAGGCCGTCTTCAATCCCCTGATCCACGGTTGCCGTGTACACATAGCGACCCATGGTTGGTTGCTCGAGACCGATGACGGGCGTGACCTGAAAGGACACCGCCTGATCGGCATTGATGGTC
>JAHEAK010000519.1:1641-4392 GCA_024642805.1 Kofleriaceae bacterium
CTTCGTCGCCCTGGGTGTACACGGTCAAGCGGCCGACGCCGGCGTTGATACCCTGCAGCTCCCAGGTAGGCATACCATCCGTGTCGCCGATGGCCACAATGCTCAAGACGCCTGGATCGTCGCTCTCGATCGTGACACCAACGGTGCTGACGCCCTGCAAGCCCTGGATGTGCATGTCGAGCACGCCACCCACGCCAATGGAATCGTCGAAATCGCAGCCGGTGCGGCCGCAGTTGTCGGGTGTGAAGGCCACGTTGCCGTGGGCGCCTTCGGTCGAGACGTCGCATGCGGCAAGGGCCACGGTTGCGGTGAGGAGAGCTAGGTATGGAGTCGTAGTCATAAGTTGGTTCCTGTGGTTGAGTTCGGCCACTGCTCTTCCATGATCGACAAGAGCGCGGCCAGTGGCAAGCGCAGAGCTCACATCGCTGTCGCAATGCCACTCAGCGTGGCAGCGGTCACCGGCGGTGGGGGCAAAACGCGCCCAGAACGCGACACCGCTGTCACTGCTGCCTAGCGAGTGGCTCGAAAGACCTCGTCGAGGGTCTCGAAGGAGGAGCTCTTCTCTCCTCGCGCAATGGCGGAAATCGTCTCGACGATGAGTGAGTTGACCGGGGTTTCAATCCCGTATTTTCGCGCGCGCTCGACGACTTCGCCGTTGAGGAATCCAATCGCGGGTTCCCGCCCACGTTCGATGGCGGAGAGCATGGAAGAACGAAGTCGTCGATAGCGCATGCCGACGGCGAGCAGCATGGCGTGCTTGGCGGCCAGATTGGGTGAACCGGGCAGCTTGCGCTCACGATCCGAAATGGCCATCCAGTTGAGATCGAGCGTGCCGCTGACTTTTTCGAGGCGCACGTCTTCGGCTTTGGAAACCGCAACCACCTCTGCGAATACTTCTAAGCCGAGCCGACGGTAACGACGCATCTTGACCAGAGTGCCCAGGCGCTCGCCAGCGATCGTGCCAAGCGAGGAGATGCAGCAGTTGAGCGCCAGCTTGCTCCACCTTGCGCCGATCAGATTTTGCGTCTGCGTGACTGGGCCAATGATCTCGAGCAGACCGGCCAGCTCGCTAACACGTTCGTCCTGCAAACCGCTGGTGGTGCCGATCTGAAAGCCACCGGAGGAGGTGCGATCGTAGAGACCTGGCTCGGGCATCGAGGCGCCCCAGGCAATGATCCCACCGATCACTCGATCGGGGCCGCAGATCTTGGCGACCCGCTCTTCGCAGAGGCCATTTTGGAACACGACCATGCGACCGTCTTCGGCCAGGTGGGGCAGGGCTTCGCGGGCCGCCTCTTCGACCTGAGGCGGTTGCGTGGCCAGGAGCACATAGTCGAAGGTCTCACCAGAGGGCGGCCCCATGGAAATTCGACCGGGGATGCTGCGCTGCTCGCCATCTCCAGTGAGCCGAAATCCTTCTGCTTCGACGGCTGCGTGGATGGCCGAATTGCTGGTCGCCGCGACGATTTCGGTACCGACCTCGGACAGATAGCCGCAAACCGTGCCGCCAATGCCGCCAGCACCCATGACCAGGATTTTGGGGGGCTGCGTACGCTTCATGGGGGGCACGCTAGCGAGATCGCAGCAAAATTGCGAGCTAACGATCCGGGCGGCGGCCTGGAAAGGTGCGTTTTCTCGTCACGAAAACCATTGGGAAGTTTCTGGCGGATACTCTAATCGGCTAGGATCACAGAAGAATGCAACTGATCTTCTGGGGTGTGCGCGGGAGCTATCCGGTCCCGGGACCCGCGACCGTTCGCTATGGTGGCCACACCTCGTGCGTCGAACTGCGTTCTCACAACGGCGAGTGCCTCGTCGTCGATGCAGGCACGGGCCTGCGCGGTCTCGGTAAGAAGCTCGCTGGTGAGAATTTCCACAGCGACGAGACCGAGTACAACCTCGTTCTTTCGCACGTCCACTGGGATCACATTCAAGGTCTGCCCTTCTTCGAGCCGGCATACATGGGCGGCAGCAAGATCGTCGTGCATGCACCGCGCGCGGCCGCCGATGAGCTTCGCCAGGTGATTGGTGGCATTACCCGGCACGAGTTCTTTCCCGTCGACCTCGATGCCGTGCCCGCATCGTTCGAGTTTCGCGAAGTGCTCCCAGGTCGTGAGTTCAAGATCGGGGCCTTCGAGCTCTTGCCCATCGGGCTGAATCACCCCTTCGGCGCCGTTGGCTATCGCATCGACGCCGATGGCAACAGCATGGCCTATATCAGCGACACCGCGCCCTTCGATCGCATGTTGCACAAGCAGCACTTCACCGCCGCTCCCGAAGAGCCATCGGTGGAGGATCGAAAAGTTCTAGATGACATGCGCACGGCGCTAGTGAAGGCCCTGGAAGACGTCGACACGGTCATCTACGACACGCACTTCACCTCCGACGAGTATGAGCATTTTCCGCACTGGGGGCATTCGACGCCCGACCACGCGTTGGATATTTGCGAGCAAGCCGGCGTGCGACAGCTGATCCTGTATCACCACGCGCCTGCTCACGATGACAACATGATGGACAAGATCGGCGCCGAGTACCGTCAGAAAGGCAGCAAGCAGGGCGTGTCGGTGCTTGTCGCGCGCGAACACATGCAGCTGACGGTCGGCGTGACCACCAATCCCGGAGTGGCGCCATGAAGGTGCGCTTCTGGGGTGTGCGCGGATCCTTTGCCACGCCAGGCTCGGGCTATCTGCGCTATGGCGGCAACACCACCGCCATCGAAGTCCGTGCCGATAGCGGCCATCGCGTGCTCAT
>JAHEAK010000520.1 GCA_024642805.1 Kofleriaceae bacterium
CGGCATCTGTCAGTTTCGACTGATGGCTGGCGAGCCCTTCCGCCTCTACGTCACGCCCATCAACATCGATCCGGAAAACCCGATCCTGCCCATCTCGCATCCCAAGTTCTTTGCCACCTACTTGGCCAAGCTCCTGGGCAGCTACGCCACCCTGGGCCTTGCCGAAGACACCTGGGCTCTCAACGAGGGCGTCATCGACGAGGACGCCTTCCTCGAGCAGGCCTTCAGCAATCATCAAGAGCGCGAGAGTATGTTCTTCGAGATGCTCAAGCGCACGCCCAAGGGCCTCATCACCTGCGTCTTCGACGGCACCGATCGCATTCAGCACATGTTCACCCGCTTCATGGACGATGGTCACCCGGCCATGCGCGAGGATGAGCGTGCGAGCCAGTACAAGGACGTCATCCCCGATACCTACGCCAAGATGGACGAGATGGTAGGTAAAGTTCTCAAGCAGGTCGACATCAGCGATCCCAAGAACCTGGTGATCGTGCTCTCGGATCACGGCTTTCAGACCTTTCGCCGGGGCGTCAACCTCAACTCCTGGCTCTTGCAAAACGGCTACCTCAAGCTCAAAGATGCCAAGGCCACGCGCAGCGGCGATTGGCTCACCGGTGTCGACTGGCCCAACACGCGCGCCTACGGTGTTGGTCTTGGCGGTATCTTCCTCAACGTCGAGGGCCGCGAGCGCGATGGCTGCGTCAAGGAGAGCGAGGCCAATGCCCTGGCCGATGAAATCTGCGCCAAGCTCGACGGCCTCCTCGACGAGGAAGTCGACGCCATCGCCATCAAGAAGTGCTACGCGGCCCACGCGCTCTACGATGGCCCCTACGCCGAGGACGCGCCCGACATCATCGTCGGCTACACGGCCGGCTGGCGGGCCTCCTGGGACGGCGTGCGCGGCATCGCCCACGACGTCATCTTCGACGACAACACCAAGGCCTGGAGCGGTGATCACTGCATCGATCCCGAGCTCGTGCCTGGCTGCCTCATCAGCAATCGCAAGTTCGCGCGCGCCGATGGCAGCGAGCCTAACATCGCCGACATGGCACCGACCCTCCTCGATCTCTTCGGCATCAATGCTCCGCGCTACATGGATGGCAGCTCGCTGGAGGCCAGCAAGAAGAGCGCCGCCGACAAGGGCGCCGTGAAGAAGAAGGTGGCGGCGTGATGCGCAGCGTCTCGCTACTGCTCGCGGGTCTGCTCGCGGTCAGCGCCTGTGGCAACGAAGAGCGCCATTACCGCGCCCGCCCGCACACCGACAAGAAGCTCATCATCCTGGGCATCGACGGCATGGATCCCACGCTCCTGCGCAAGTACATGCAGGAGGGCCGGGTGCCCAATCTCAAGAAGATGGCCGAAGAGGGCAGCTTCATCGATCTTCAGACCACCGATCCGCCGCAGAGCCCGGTGGCCTGGTCGGCCTTCATCACGGGCCTTGGGCTCGATGGTCACGGTATCTACGACTTCGTGCATCGCGATCCGGTGCACATGGAGTCGTATCTCTCGACGTCCAGGCCCGTGCCGACCAAGACCGTCCTAGGAGTTATTCCTAATGGCGGCGGCGGCCACGAGCTCTTGCGCGGTGGCCAGGCATTCTGGCAGCGCATGGAAGAAGAACATGTCGGCGCCACCATGGTGAAGATTCCGGCCAACTTCCCACCTGCGCGCACCGACGCCAACGAGTCGATGTCGGGCATGGGTACGCCCGACATGCTCGGCACCTATGGCACCTTTCAGCTCTTCACCGATGCTCCCGAGTGGAAGGACAAGCACGTCAGTGCCGGCGAGATCCACATGGTCGATTTTAGCGGCGACGACGTGGCTCACTCGACCCTCGTTGGGCCCGGCTTCGAAGCGCCGGTCGAGCTGGCCATCGATCGCAAGCAGAAGATGGCCCTCATCGATCTCGATGGCGAAAAGGTCATGCTCAAGGCCGGCGAGTGGAGTGAATGGACGCCCGTCGATTTTGACGTCGGCGTCACCGGCTCGGCTTCCGTGCACGGCATCGTGCGCTTCTACTTGCGCGACGTGGCGCCTTTTCACCTCTACGTCAGCCCCATCAACACGGATCCGGCCGACTCTGATCTGCACATCTCCGAGCCACCGAGCTGGTCGCGAGACACGGCCAAGGCCATCGGTCGCTTCTACACCCAGGGCATGGCCGAAGACACCAAAGCCCTGGTTGGCGGTGTTCTGACCGACGAAGAGTTCTTGGCGCAATCGACGATCGTCTTCAATGAGCGGGTCAAGATGCTGCATCACGAGATGGAGCGCTATGAGGGCGGCTTGCTGTTCTTCTACTTCTCGAGCATCGATCAGACTTCGCACATGTACTACGGAAGTCTCGAGCCCGACGCCCCCGAGCATTACAAGCGCTACGACTACGTAGTTCCCGAGCTGTACACGCGCGTGGACAAGGTCATCGGTGAGGTCATCGAGTGGGCGGGCGACACGCCGGTCGTGGTCATGAGCGATCACGGTTTTGCGCCCTGGACCTACAAGGTCAATCTCAACACCTGGCTGGCGCAACAGGGTTATCTCTCGGTGCTGCCCCCAGACAAGGTTGGCAAAGGCATCCTCGGCCACATCGACTGGGAAAACACCCAGGCCTACGCCCTTGGCCTCAATCAGCTCTTTATCAACCTGCGCGGCCGCGAGGCGCACGGTGTGGTCTCCGAGGAGGAGCGCGAGGTGGTCTTGCAGCGACTGCAGCGTGATCTCGAGAGCTGGCGTTACGCCGAGACCGGCGAGCGCGTGGTCACCAAGGCCATGACGGCGGCGGTTGGCGAGTATCGCGATCGCGCGCCCGATCTCATCGTTGGCTACAACCGCGGCTTCCGCTCCTCGGATAGCTCGGCCATGGGCGCGGTCGGCAACGAAACCATCGAGCGCAACGAGGGCCATTGGAATGGCGATCACTGCATGCACGCTTCGCATGTCCCTGGCGTACTGCTCACCAGCAAGAAGCTAGGCGTGAGCGAAGCATCGCTTCTAGATTTTGCACCAACGGTGCTCAGCTACTTCGGCATCAGCGCCTCCAAGGGCATGGAGGGTCACGTGCTCTTCAAGGACGACAACTAGGAAACAAGATGGCACTACTGAAATTCAAGATTAAGCCTCCCAAAGAGCTGCAAAACCGCCTCAAGGAGGTGGGCAAAGCGCACGATCTTGGTGATGCGGACGCGGTCGTCGATCACTTCATCCAGAAGGGCCTGGCGGTCTACGAGGCTCCTGAGGGTGAGTCCTTGAAGAAGCAGCTCGATCACGTCGTGGAAGAGCAGGGCTACTCCAGCCGTGATGAGCTCATCGAGCATCTGCTCCTGCGCGGCCTACGCGCCTACGAGGAAGACGCAGATGATCCTGAAGCGCTGGCCGCCCGTCTGCGCGGTCTCGGTTACATCGACTAGTCGCGAGTTACGCATCGAGTATGGGATCCATCATCGGAATCGTTCGAAGCATGATCGAGGGCGTGGTTACGCCCTTTGATTGGCTGGGTCCTTTCTGGGGGCTGACCCTGCTGAGCTTTCTCAGCGGCATTGGCATGCTCTGGGTCGTCGGCAAGACGACACCGCAGAAGCTCGTCGAGCACTCGCGCAACAAGATGGATTCGGCCGTCTACGAGATTCGCCTCTTCCTTGATTCCCCCAAGTGGGTGGCTCGCAGCATTGGGCGTCTGCTCGCCCACAGCGTGCTGTACATCGCTTTCATGCTGCCCGCCTTCGTCATCCTGGCGGTGCCGCTGGGCATGATGTTCCTTAGCCTGGAAGTGCGGCACGGGCTGGAACCGGTAGCGCTGCATCAACCCTTCGTGGTCAGCATCGATCTCGCGGACGGCGTCGACGGTCACTCGCTAGCGGTCAAGATTCCTGCGTCGCTAGAGCTGAGCGCGCCGCCCATGTACGTTGCCAGCCAGCACAGCGCCTACCTGCGGCTGATTGCCAACGAGCCAGGTACCCAGGTTTTGACAATCGATGTCGATGGCACCAGCGCTAACAAGCAGATCGTGACCGACGCCGGTGCTACCAAGATGGCGCCCGATCGCGCCAGTGGTCTTGGGCTGCTGATGAGCTTCGGCGCCGAGAGCGGCCTGAGCGGTCCGATCAAGGGCATTCACGTGCCGCACGAGAGCAAGACCGCAAGCTACCTTGGCATCGAGATGCCGTGGTGGCTGTGGTGGCTCATCGTCATGATGGTCGCCGCCTTTGGCTTCCGCAAACGCCTGGGCGTAGCTCTGTAGCCATCGGGCCGTTACTGGGTCACAGGCTCGACGAGGGTGGCCTGCACAGTTCCGAGCGTGCAGGCCATGCCATTGCACTTGGCCATGTAGCCCGAGAGCGTGTCCTGGTCGACGACGGCACACAGATTCACGGCCAGGGCCGTGGT
>JAHEAK010000521.1 GCA_024642805.1 Kofleriaceae bacterium
CCCAGAGAAGAACCCAGGGCAGCGACCGGGCATGACCGATCTGAAGCGACGCAAGCTGCGTGTGCTCTCGCGTCTGGCCGTGCACATCGAGAGCGGGCCCGACGCGGGCAAGAGCCAGGTCTTCGAGCAGGGCGCGATCACGGCCGGCACTGCAAGCGATTGCCAACTGCTGCTCAGCGATCCGACCGTCAGTCGTTATCACCTGGAACTTCACGCTCGCCCCGAAGGCGTCGAGCTCATCGATCTCGAGAGCTCCAACGGCAGCTATGTCTCCGGCGTGCGGGTGCACAGAGCGGTGGTCGCACCCAACACGCGCATCCAACTTGGCAACACCTTGCTCTGGATTCGCGACGAAGGAGAGCGCGTCGAAGCAGAGGACGGCCCGGTCAATGCCATTCCCGGCCTGGTCGGCAGCAGTGATGCGATCGTCGATATCAGCAGCAAGCTGCGCCGCCTGGCACGCGTGAGTTCCTCGGTGCTCATCGAGGGCGAGACCGGCGTGGGCAAAGAAGTCGTTGCGGAGGCCCTGCATAGCATCGGCGATCGCCGCCATGGCCCTTTCGTCGTGGTCGACTGTGGGTCCTTGCCACCGACGCTCATCGCCTCGCAGCTCTTTGGGCACGAGCGCGGTTCTTTCACTGGCGCCGATCATCAGCGCGTTGGTGCCTTCGAGCGTGCTCGCGGTGGCACCGTCTTGTTGGACGAAATCGGCGAGCTGCCGCTAGAGATCCAACCGAGCCTGCTTGGTGTATTGGAGCGACGCCGCTTCGTACGTGTCGGTGGCAGCACGGAGGTAGAGACCGATGTGCGCATTCTGGCCGCGACCAATCGCGATCTTCGCCTGGAGGTCAATCGCAACAACTTTCGCTCCGATCTCTACTACCGCCTCGCCGTCGCCCGCCTGGTGATTCCTCCCCTTCGCGAGCGGCGCGAGGACATCAAGGCGCTGGTCGCCCACTTCGTCGAGAAGATCGATGGCGTGGCATCATGGCAGCCCCTGGCCGCCATGCTACCGGCCCTCGAAGCTCATCCCTTCAATGGCAATGTGCGCGAGTTGCGCAACATCGTCGAGGCCGCGCTCATCATGGGGGACACGAACCTGCCTGCCGGCGAGGCTCGAGCCGCACAACCAGGTCACCAGGCCATCGAGCCCTATAAGCAGGCGCGCGCCGATGCCCTCGACGGCTTCGAGAAAAGCTATCTCTCGACTCTCATCGGTGCGTGTGAGGGCAATGCCTCCGAAGCGGCCCGTCGCGCCCGAATGGATCGCCCCTACCTGCTCACCCTTCTGCGCAAGCACGGTTTGCGCTGAGCATTGCTTGCTCGCACAAGGCTTGTTGGGCCCTTGCTCCGCTAGGTCCGCGACACGAGACTCGCTTGCGCTGCCATCGCCGCGGTTGGCAGACAGAACAGCCCGCCAGCATTGAGCTCGCCAATGAGACCGAGGTACATCGTGCGCGCATCGAAGAGCGGTGACCAACCAATCTGGCCGAAGTGATGAGCGGGCACCACCTTGTGTTCGACCCCCCATCGCTGAGAGTAGGCCGGAACGATGCCGTCGTTGGCGCCTCTGAGCTTGCTCAGGATTTCAAAGCAGGCCAAGAGCATGGGGTTGCCCATCACTCGCACTCGGGTGGTCTCGCCGACGATGCAGCCGTAATGGACACCTGGGACGTCGAGAATGCGCTCGTTGAAGGCAGCCGAGGGTCCTTCGCCGAGCCAGTCGAGGGCATCGGTGGCAAGCCCCGCGCGCCCGAGCAGGCTGCGCAACAAGCGCACCGGGGCCGCGCCAGCGACATTGGCAAGGCAGCTGCCGCGATGCGGCGTTCCCACACAGATGACCCCGGCGACTCTGGGCGCGAGACCAAGAGCGCTAACCACATAGCGCGCGTCCAGACCGCCCATGCTGTGAGCGAGTATCAAGACTCGCTTGGTGTCGAGATCTTCGATGATGTCTGCGAGTGCTCGTGCGCGCTCCGGCACCGTGCCCAGGGCCGCTACCCGTGCTGTATGCACCCGCGCACCGTGGCGCTGCAGGTGCTCGGCGATGCCTCGAAAGTAGCAGTGACGACGACCAAATACCTGATGGTGATCAAAGCCGAGCACCCCATGGGCAAGTACGATGGTGTGCTGTCGCGCCTCCGGAATGAACTCCGGCGCTTGCAGCGGAAGCCGTCGAGTTCGCCTGGCACGCAGGTAGAGCCACACGCCCAGGCCCGACGCGCTCGCGAGCACGAGTATAACGAGCAGCCATAGCAGCACGTGCTCAGCATACCCGGCCCAGGGCGGGCATTTGTCGAGATTGTCGCCTACTAACGCGCCGTACCGATATTCACGAAATAGCGCAGGTATTGATCGAGAGCGCCGCCGGCGACATGGGCGTCGCCTGGCTCGGGCTTTAGCGCATAGCCGTAGCGTTCCAGGCCAACTCCTACGTGAACGAGGAGCGACGCACCGACCTCGACACCGAGCGCAAGCTCCGCATCCATCCCCTGTGCCGAGAGACGAGGAAAGAAGTCAGCGCTCTCGATTTGGCCCGTGGAAAGCACATTGCGATAGCCGAGTGCGCCCTCCACCGTGATTGAGCTGGCAAGTGGCCAACTCGCCCCCACGCCGAGGCGAAGATATTTGTAGTCGACGTCTGGCACTCCCGAGCCAATGTCGTCGCTGGTCGAACCGACCGAGAAGGAGCGCGCGCCATAGTCGAGAGCGGCCCGCAGCTGTCCCTTGGCAAGAGCGCGTCGATAGCGAGCACCAACTGCGAAGCTATTCATCGAGCTTGCGAACTCTTCTGTCATAGAGCCGTCGCTGATGAAGCCAGGGCTAAGGGCAAGGCCGACAGCCACCCCAAACGCTGGCAGGGGAAAGTAGTCGCCTTGCAAGCGCAGCGCGAAGGCGCCCGGCAGCGAATACGCGGGAAGCTCGGCGAAGATGTCGTCGCGATAGTGAAACGAGCGGCCGACCAGCTCAGGTCCAAGGGAAACGCTCCAGGTCTTGGCCTCGCCGCTGGGGCTCGGATCGATTCGCATGGAGACTTGGGCGTCGCCGCTCCCTGCTCCTGGCACAGCGTCGGGTTTCGAAGCCTTGGTTTCGGCTGGCTCTTCCGCTGGCTCCTCCGCGGGCTCCTCCGCGGGCGTGGCCAGCTTGTCCGCGATGGCGCTCAAGAAGGCAGGTAGCTCGCGCTTGAGAGCACGAGCCAGAGCGCGATCGTTGCGGCCGGCGAAGGTCTTGCGCTCGACTTCGCCGCCATCGGCATCGCGAACGATGATCTCGATCTGTAGCTGGCCCTTGCTGCGCGAGACTTCCGCTTCGAGCTTGCTAGCGCCAAGCTCTTCTTGCTTGGCAAGTCGGAGCAGCGCGGCCCGCGTGTTGCTCGCTCGTGGCCCGCGAATGGTAACGGCCTCGTCCCCCGATGAGCTCTTGTTGCTAGCGGGTCGGCCTTTGTTGGCGCGCGGGCCTTTGCTTTTGCGCTCTCCCTGGGCGGGCGCATCGGCTTGTGCATAGCCATAGGGAGCCGCTAGCGAGAGCAGGAGCGCGGCAAAGAAGAGCTTGGGTAGTCGATTCAAAGCGTGCCGCCAATCCAGTTGGAGATACAAGCCAGCTCATCGGCGCTCAGTGGCGCTTGCGCCAAGGGCATGGGCGAACCGCAGGGCGGCGAGGCACCGAGCTTTTGAAAGAGCAAGCTATTGTCGGCATCGCCTGGCACCAGCAAAGGCACACTGCCGCAGGCCTCGCTCGAGGTGGCGGCGGCCAGTCGCGCTTGCATGTCAGGAGACACCAGATCCAGCCCGGCAGCCGCGCTCTCGCCAGCCGCGTGACACAGGGAGGTTCCACAACGCATAGGCAAGAGCTCTTCTTCGACCTCGGCTGCGCTCGCACAGGTGAAGGCACTGGCGGCATCAGGGCCGACTCCAAAGCGCTCCGGTGATTCCAGTGGCGCCGCGCATGCACTCCAAAGCGCGCACAGCAAGGCCAATCCCACATGCCCGCCCAGGGCCTTCGCATTCGAGCTCATGTCCGCAAAGTTAACCACGCGCACGGGGTAAACTTGTAACAATCACAGCCTCGTTTCCGCAGGCAGGCGATTCAGGCATACTTGCCGATGGTGAATCTGTTTCTTCGAGGCATTTCGCTTGCGCTCCTCCTGCCGACTGCGGCCTGCAGTTTGCTATTTGAGTCAGGCAAGGTCGACGAGCCTATCGAAGTGATACCGGAGCTGCGCTACACCTTTTCCGAAGCCGGCAGTGACATGGCCCGCAGCAGCGGCAGCCTGGAACTGGACCTGCAGCTGGTGGGTGCCGCTCAGATCGATGAGTACGGTCTGAATCTGCTGGGAACCGACGCGCTCACGACCGGCTTTGCGGTGAGTGCGCAGCCGGCAAGG
>JAHEAK010000034.1 GCA_024642805.1 Kofleriaceae bacterium
GGCGACGGTGTTGTGGATTGGAGACAAGAATACCAATACGAAGGCAGCAGCCTGGTTGGCTACACGCGCGATAGCGATGGCGATGGTCGCATCGATCTTCAGGAGATCTTGACCCTAGACGCCGAGGGGCGCGTGCTCTTGATGGAGCGCGATGAGGATGGCGATGGCCGCATCGACTTCAACGTTGCCAGCAGCTACGACAGCGCCGGTCATCTGTGGCTGCAAGCCAGCGGCGTTCCTGGTGCCGAGCAGAGCCTGCGCAACGAGTACAGCGAGAGCGGCCACCTGGTGGCCTCGACGACAGCGAGTTTCGACGGAGCCACCATCGAGCATCACGACTACACCTACGATGAGCTCGGGCAGCGGCGCTCGGAATCCAGAGACCTCAGTGGTGACGGCACCATCGAATGGCGTGAGTTCTATCTCTACGACGAGGCTGGCAACATGAGCTCGGTAGCGACCGACCTTGATGCCGACGGCCAGCCAGATGTGCTGCGCCTCTACAGCTACGATGCGCGCGGCAATGTGGAGTCGATGATCGAAGAGAACGCTGCGGGTCGCCTGCAGCGCAGCGAGTCTCGTGCTTACCTGTGTGACTAGCGGCCGGAGGGCAGGGACGACACGCCCCCTCGATCGGGGTCAGAGTGGACAGGCGGCGGGGCCGCGAGTGCCGAGACCGCGAAAAAAGACTAGTAAATATAGATATTTGTGTCGACCTTGGCGACAAGGTCAGCGGCACGGCCTTTGCTCTATGTAGTCATGCGGTCTACTCGCCCCCACCCGCTCGTCCCCCACTCGTCCTACACTCGGCCCCCACGGACCGCCCCAACCTGGAGTTCCCCCGATGCGTTTTCACTTCGTGTCCACGTCTCTGAGCATGTCTCTCGCCCTTCTCCTCGGCGCTTGTCTCGCGGAGGCTCCAGAGCTCGATCATCTTGCCCAACCCATCGTCGGTGGCGAGTTGGCTTCGAGCGCCGACTTCCCCACGGTCGTCGCTCTGGAGAATGGGCCGGGTGAATGGTTTTGCACCGGCACCCTCATCCACCCAGAGTGGATTCTGACCGCTGCGCACTGTGTGGTTGGCGAAAGCGCCGCCAACCTCGAGATCCGATTCGACGACGATGATGTCAACGACACCAGCGGTGGCTACGCGGTGCCGGTCGCCGAGATTCACGGCCATCCCTCCTACAACGACAACGATTGGGACAATGACATCGCCCTCATCAAGTTGGCGACGCCGGTGAGTGATCGCTCGCCAACGCCGGTGCATCGAACCATGCCCGCCGTCGGCACCAACACGCTCGAAGCCGGCTATGGCGATGCTGACAACAACGGCGGAGGCGCCGGCATCCTGCGTCAACTCAACGCGGCCACCATCGACTGCAGCCAGACAGGGGATCCGAGCATTCAAGGCGATCGCATCCTGTGCTTCGACGCCAATGTTGGGCGCGGTAGCTGCTACGGCGATAGCGGTGGGCCGCTCTTCGTCGACGTCGGCGCAACGCGCGAGGTCGCCGCTCTGGTTTCCGGCAGCAGTGGCGAGCGCTGCGGCACCGGCTACGACTACAACACCCTTGTCGCCGCCGAACTCGACTACGTGGATATGTTCGTGCCAGCGGATGACGGCAGCGGCGGCGATGGCGGCGGCGGCGATGGCCCCGGCACTGGTGGTGGCGATGGTGGCGGCGATGGCTCCGGCGACGGTTCTGGCGACGGCGCAGGTAGTGGCGGCAGCTCCGGTGGTTGCTCGACCAGTGGTGGCGCGGGCTCGAACTCGCTCGGGCTCCTGGCCCTGGCCTTGTTGGCCCTCCGTCGCAAACAACGCCTCAGCAACTAATCGTGGCATACTAGCGGCGAGCAGCTGCGCGCCGATTTCGTGATCCGCCGAGCTGCTCAGCGAAGGAGTTGAGCAGTGCGGGCCATGATCCTCAGCGAGGCGAAGCACGAGCTAGGGCTCGTTCATCGCGATCGGCCCGTTCCAGGAGAGCACGCTCTCTTGCTACGCGTCGAGGCCTGCGGGGTGTGTCGAACCGATCTGCACATCGTCGACGGCGAGCTCAGCCAACCAGCGCTGCCCCTCATTCCAGGACACCAGATCGTCGGCATCGTCGAAGAGCTAGGTTCGCAGGTCACCGGCGTTGCCCTTGGCGATCGCGTTGGCATTCCCTGGCTAGGCGGCACCTGTGGCCGCTGTCGCTTCTGCCTGAGTGGGCGCGAGAATCTGTGCGATGCAGCGCTCTTCACTGGCTATCAGATCGACGGAGGTTTCGCCGACTATGCCTGCGCCGACAGTCGCTATGCCTTTGCGATTCCCGAGCACTATGCAGCAGCGCAGGCGGCGCCCCTCTTGTGCGCCGGCTTGATTGGCTATCGAGCCCTGCGCATGACCGGCGATGCTCGGCGCATCGGCCTCTATGGTTTTGGCGCCGCCGCCCACATCGTCGCCCAGCTCGCCGTGCACCAGGGCAAGAGCGTGTACGCCTTTACTCGCGCGGGAGATACGCGCGCGCAGGACTTTGCAAGGCAGCTCGGCGCGAGCTGGGCGGGTGCATCGAGTGAGAGGCCTCCCGATCCGCTCGACGCGGCCATCATCTTCGCGCCGGTCGGTTCGCTCGTGCCCATAGCACTGGCTGCGGTCGACAAGGGCGGCGTGGTCGTGTGCGCGGGCATTCACATGAGCGATATCCCCGCCTTTTCCTACGAGCTCCTCTGGCAAGAGCGGGTCTTGCGCTCGGTGGCCAACTTGACTCGGCGCGATGGCGAAGAGTTCTTTGCTCTGGCCAAGAATCTCGTCATCGACACCCACGTGCGCTGCTACCCACTGCAAGCCGCCAACCAGGCCCTCGATGATTTGCGTGCCGGGCACATCGAGGGCGCGGCCGTGCTGACGCCCTGAGCTACGGCCGAGAGCCCTTTCGGATCGAGGCTCGAGGGTGGTTGGCTGGCCGACGCTATTGCTTGCGTGAGCGGCGGCGGCCGATGAGCATGGCCATGGCGAGCAACACGAGGGAGGCCGCCTGGCCCTGGCCCTGGCCGCCAACCGAGCAACCACCCGTGGAGGCGATGCTGAGCAGCAGCGAGGATTGCGAGTCGTTGCCGGCCTCGTCGATGGCGTGGACCTCGACGCGATACACGCCGCCTACCTTGGCAAGCTCGATACTGGTGCTGGTGGCACCGGCCGGCAGTTCTTGACTGTCGATAAGCCGGGCCGACAGAGCGTCGCTCGGATCCTCGAGGTCGTAGATGTCAACGCGAACCTTGAGTGCTTCCGGCGCGCTCGAGTCATCGTGCATGCTCCAGTCGATCTCGACCGGGCCTGCATCGGCGCTGCGCGTGCGTGCACCGTTGACGATGACGAAGGGAACGATGCCATCGACGGTGACGGTCGTGCTAGCGGGGCTTGGGTCGACGTTGCCGGCCAGGTCAACAGCGGCGACCTGCACGGTGTAGCTCTTGGTCACGCCGATTTCGCCAATCTTGGCCTCTTTCACGAAGCTGAGCGGTCGCTCGACACCATCGACGCTGACCAGGTATTGCAAGAGTTCCTCGGGAAGCTCGGCATCGCTGCCACCGATGCTGACGATGGCATCGTGCGGATTGCTAACCGAGCTCGGCGCCGAGACGATCTTGGTGTCGGGAGCGTTGTCATCGACATCGGGGACGCGGAAGAGATCGATACCTGCGCTCAGGTAGGCCTTGTTGGTGCTCATCGAGCGCAACATCAGGGCAAACTTGGGAATCGCGAAGGCCGAACCGGTGACGGGAATGGTGCCCAGTTGCTCGAGGACCTTGGGCAAGATGGCATCGTGGACCAGCTGCTTCATGCGGGCGACGTCGTAGCCCTCGCCAGTTGCCGCGCGCTCATCCTGCATCTCCATGCGGGTAATCTGCGCACCGAGGAGCTGGACGTGGATGGCATTGGAACCGGGGTCCAGGGCCAGGCGCGCGCTGGCTTCCACATCGAGCTCGGCGTGCAAGGTGTTGCGATGACCATCGGGGGTGTCGCCGTGGAAGTCGAGCTCGAAGCCCTCGATGACGACGGTTAGCTCGGCATCTTCCGAAGCGCTGCTTTTGACGCGTGGGCGCTTGGTGAAGCGGAAGTCCATGCCCAGGGTGGTGCCGGGCGGAAAGCCAGGCAGGACCGTGGCGATCTGTTGCAGGTCGACTTCGACACCGAGCTCCGCCAGGTGGCGATCCGAGAGACACATCAGGCCGCGATGCCAGACCGAGTACAGACCCTCGTTGATGAGACCGATATTGACGGCCACGTTCAAGTCACTGGCGCCGGCACCCATGATGTCTGGCACGCGTGCGCCCTGTTCCGGGCCTGGGCCGCCGTCGTCGAACTCGCGAATGCACTCGGCGGCCTCGTATTTCTCTTTGAGGCCACCGCTGGCAGTAACGCTAAGGCCGTTGTTAGGGAAGTAGATGTCCTGGACCGAGGCCTTCACATAGGCGCCGTCCATGCTCAGGCCGGCAAGCACCGATTCGAGCATCGTGGGTAGCTTTTCCTCGGCGATGCTGACCAGCTTGTCTTCCGCGTAGGACAGGATCCAGCCCTCGGCAAAGCCGATGGTGCTGGTGAGTACCGAGCCGGTGACACCGCACTCATTGAGCGCGAACTCGAAGTTGTCGGGATCGACCTCGACTTGCACATCGCGCATCGTGACCTTGGGCTTGCCATCGATGATGGCAACATCGAGGTCGACAAGGGCCGAGGCGCTGCGCAGGTTCAGAGTGTCCTGGCACGTGACCTCGCCCAGGCAGGCGTAAAGGTCATCGACGTAGAGCTCACCCTGGGCGTCGATGGTCACATCGAGCGAGACACGAATGCGATCGTTGGCCGGCATCTCGATGTCGAGCTTGTCCAGGTGCAAGTTGACGGTGGTGTCGCGCTGGATGAAGTCCATGCAGCCCACGGCCTTGGTCACCGGTTGTGGGTGCAACACGGAGGGCACGAAGCTGGCCGCGTTGTTCTCGATGAACTCGACGCCACTCTCGGAGAGGAAGGCGCGCACATCGTGTTGAGCGAGCGCGGGGCTTGCGGCCGCGGTCAGGCAGACAAAGGCAGCGGAGGCGAGAAGGGCAGTTGGGCGCACGTTATTGACCTTTGGTAGCAGGGCGAAGGAAAGCGGCGAAGAGGAGCAAGAGGGCAAAGCCACCGAGCCAGCCCGAGCCATGCCCAGAGCTATGCCCAGAGCTTTGGCAACCGGAGACGCTGCCCTGATCTTCGGGAAGTGGCGGCTCTTGCACGTCTTCGATAGGCGGCAAGGAACGAGCGGTGTCGACGAAGTACTTGATGCCGGCGGCGCTGTGCACAATGGCCACGGGGATCAAGTCTTGCGACATGCGAGCCACCAGGGCCTCGTCACCGGAAGTGGGACCGAACTGGCGATCGAGGGGATTCTCTGGATCGTAGTCGACGACATCGTAGAGAGTCGGGACTTCATTCTTCTTGAAGTAAAAGAAGCCGGGTTGATCTTCGAAGAAACCCGCGCCGAGGTTACCAATGCCTGGGATCTGCCACTTCCCGCTCAAGAAACCCAGGCTGATGTCGGGGAACATCTCTTTGATGACGCCGGAGGCCTCGCCCTCGCTGGGCAGGCTGCCTGGAAAGAGATTGCGGTAGTACGAGGCGTTGGCAGTGGCCTGAAAGAGATCGGCCAGAGAGTCGAAGTGCGGAATCGGTGTGCCGACGGCAACCGTTGGCAGGTCGGCATCGGTTGGGCTGTGCGACTGGCGGGCACAGTATTGTTCGTAGTTGTCACCGGAGGGAGGACCGTGCTCGTCCAGATGACTGTGAGCGGGAACCGTGAGGTCAGCGATGAGGTGAGCGGTGTGCCCGGCGATGAAGAAGGCGGTCTCGTAGTCGCCGCGCTGGTACGCATCCATGCCATCGTAGAAGTCCCACTCATTGTCCTCGTTTGGCTGACCGTGCCACTGGTAGGAGTTGGGGAATTCTTTGTCGCCGTAGGTGAGTCCGTGGGCGTCGGGCGCGTGATAGAAGTGGCGCATGACCCGCAGCGTCTGCGGATCGTGATCACCATCGAAGAAGAAGTCGTCTTCGTGAAACGCGCCCTCGACGATCGAGTCCATGTAGTCGAGGAGCTCGTCGTACTGACCTGGGTAGGTGGCGACCAGGAGTTCGACGGCTTGCCGGGCCAGCCAGCGATGCGTGTTAGCCGGGCTGTAGGCGTGCGCACTCGAGGCCTTGAGTGTTGGCAAGACGACGAGTGCAGCGAGAAGAGTGGATCGCAGGGAGCCCATCGCCTCTACTTGAGCAAGTTCGGTTCCACATCCGCAGCCAGATCGTCGTCCGCAAAGCGCTATGACTTCGTGCGCTTAGACGCGCTGGAGCGCGCGGTCACCACTTGCTCGGCAACTGCAGTGTGCAATCGGGCTGGGATTGCAAAGTCGAGTAGCCACTGCCCTCTGTGCAGCTCTGCGGCCTCGACGCGCTGCGTTGAGCCTAGGCCATACCCATGTGCCCATTGCCCGCGTGCGAGAGCTCCCAGCGGCGCAGCTGATAGCTCTCGGCCCCCGAGCTCACGAAAGGATCTGCTTCGGCCAGCGCGCGGGCGTCCTCGGCGTTACTCACCCGCACGATGACCATGCCGCCCCGATCGTCAGGAAAGGGGCCGCACAGCTCCAAGAGCCCCTTGGCCTCGAGCTCTTGTAAGTGCGCCACGTGCGCACGTACGAGTTGTTCTGTGATGAGCTCGGGCCGCGCGTGGCTCAAGAGAATGACATAGCGAACGTCCTCGTCACCGATCATGCTGGCTTCTACGCCGGCGCGGCCTGGAGTGTCAACCGCGGTCCCGCGCCCAGCGTCTGCGCAACCAGATCGCCGCCAGCGCCGCCATGATCCAGAAGACAAACTGCGCCTCGCGCTCGCCGAAGCGTGGGGCCAGGCCGGCGGCGACGGGGCCGGCGCATTCGCCGAGACTGGCGCCGGCGGTTAGTTCGCGATCGACGGCTCCGGGTTCTTCGGAGGGCGCCAACGCGAGGTCCTCGCCCAGGGCTTCCACGGGCAAGCGAGTTCGCAAGCGGGTGAGCACGGGATAGTGAATGCCGGCTGTGGCCAGGGCGAAGTCGACGGGCGCTTCGCTCTGCAGTCTGTCTGCGAGCGGGGTCTCGCTGAGAACTTGTGAGTACTCGGTGATCCAGGCCGCGCCGCCGGCTAGCACGGCCTGATCGAAGACCTCGGCGTAGTTGGAGCTGTTGCTCGCCCAGTCCCAGACTACCTGTGTCGGGTCGATGCGTGCATTCTCGAAATTGCTCGGCGCGTAGCGCTCGTCGGCAATGACCCAGAGCGAGAGGTCGACGGCTCCAAGCGCGCCCAGGGTGACCATCTTGAGTGGAAACTGCCCAAGGAAGCCTTTGAAGCGCACCCGCACCGGTTGCATGGCGCTGACCTCGACGCCCGGTCGAAGGCGCAAGATGACAAAGCTGCTTTGCTTCTGCACGTAATAGTCGAGGATGGGCAGACCGAAATCGGGAAAGGCGTAGCCGTTTTGTCCTAGCCAGGCGTAGACGGCATTGGGATCCTCCGCGCCGATCACGACGGTCTCGTAGGGGCCGACGGTGGCGTGCTGGTGGACCACGACCTGATCGGCCAGATTGACGAAGTTGATTCCTCCGCAGCCACATCCGCCGGCGGCGCCTGCACAGGGCGGCGATAGAACCAGCGGGCTTGTCTCTTCATCCACGACGTTGATGAAGGCCGAGTCCGCCAGCTCGACGACGGTCTCCGGGCTTGGCACGGGCAGAATCCATGCGAACTCTTCGGGCGCGCCACTGTAGATGAACTGATCCCAGAGGATGCTCTCGTCGACCCCGAGCTTAATGACCATGCGATGACTGTCGACGGCGCTAAAGTCCCCTGGAGGGGCTACACAGCCGCCACAGGCGTGCGCGGATCTAGGCGCGGCGACCAGCACGGAGGCACAGAGAACGGCACCGAGAACGACACCGGGTAGTACTCCACTGGGTGTGATGATTCGAGTGTGTTGCATTCTGACAGTAAGCGGCATCGTGCGAGGGATGACAATCGAGCCGGCATGACAGCCAGTGGCAACGCGCGGGCAAGCGCGATCCGCGGTTTACGATAGTTTGCAGGCTACTAGCTGCATTAGCGCGGCTCATGTCGAGCATGTCGAGCATGTCGCGCACGCCACGCGCTGCGGAGTGTGGGGTCGAGTCATCGATCGCCCAGAGAAAAGTCTCTTAGCGCTGCCTTTCGTTTGCAGCGCTCATGTAGGCGGCGGCTCTTGTCAATGCCTTGCAGCGCGGCACAAGGTGGCGCGTGCTTTGCTCTTCAGGTGTTCGTGACACTTTTTCGCCATGCAGATATCGCGCGCTTCGGCGCAACTCTCGTGCTCGTAGCTGGCCTCATGGCCTGCGCTAGCAGTGCCGACGAGGAGCTCGGCCAGGGGCCGATCGATGGCGAAGCGCTTGGGGCTGATGCTGGACCTTTACCCGGTGAGCCGATGGAAGAGCCAGAGGAGCCGGAAATGCCCGCGACTATCGCGCCGCAACCCGCCAGCTTTCACTTCATCGACACCGACAATCCCGTCTATTGGGACTCGATTCTCGAGCTCGCCAATTCCAACCCACACATGTTGTTCATCGGTCGGAACAAGCCACCGCAAGTCGATCACAGCCAGTGGGCAGGCTACCTGAGTTATCGCAGCAATCCGCAACCGACCGCCGAAGACATCGACCGCCTGCTCTCCGATCCTGAAGGTCCCGCGATGGTCATGCTCGAGGAGCTTCACAACGCCGAGTCGCAAGCCTTCTTCGTTGCCATTGCCAACCGCATGCGCACCGAGTACCCACAGTGGGAGGGCCGCTGGGGCGCCTTCCTCTCCTTCGGCAACTATCCTCTGCTCGGAGATGGTATTGACGCGCTTTTGAAGGCCAACGCGGCCATCAGCCTCGAGCTCTATCCACGACAAACGGAATACTGCGCCGCGGGCACCAACGGTGGCCAGCGTGATATTTGGTTGGCGCGACAGTTCAACGGCGATGCCACTCTCGGTCGCGTCAACTGGCTCAAGGCGCGCCGCGCGCTGCACAGCAGCAGCAGTCAGATAACCCCGCTCTTTGGTGTCGGCGACATCTTGCTCAACGGCACAAGTCCAGCGCTCTTTCTCGATCGCATGTTCTACGTGTGGAAGACCCGCACCAGCCACAGCGATTTGATTCGCCCTGAGGTTGGTGGCGTGGGCACCTACAAGTGGCAACCCGTGGCCGACACCCCAGGTAGGTACGGCGTGGGCAACACCAGCCGCGATCTAGCCTTCGTGCAGAGCTACAACCACTACTCTGTGCAAGGTGCCAGCAATTCACTCAAAGGGCCGGTTCCCTGTCCGTAGCGCGCGCTCGCAGAGGTGGAGCCTGGCCTCGAGCGAGTGCGTTGCCTGGGTCTTGCGTGGGCGTCGCTTAGGCCTGGCTTAGAGTGAGAGCTTCGCGGCCAGGCGGTAGTGAAATCCGCTGGACGCCATAAGCTCGATGTCGTGCTCGACGGTGACGACGCCACCGAAACACATCGACACCAAAAAGCGCACGCCCTGATCGGAGTGCTTGCCAAACTGCAGCGGGATGCGAAGTCCCGCGCCCACGCCGAAGCCGGCCGGTCCGTGCGGCGCGATGGGTAGGAGCGGCGTCGCTGCCTCCACGCCGGGCGCCAGCGCGTAGAGGTCACTGAAGTTGCTCTCGGCCTGGAAGGAGTAGAGCAACCAGTTGGGAGCCGCCATCTCATAGCCAGCCAAAAAGCGTGGAGCGAGCTGGCCACCATTCTCGGGTTCGATGCTGGCACCGATATAGGGGCCGCCGTTCTTCAGCGAACCGAGATCATCGGCAAAGACCGGGTGCCTGGCTTCGATGGCGGGTGTGAAGTCGATGGTATCGGCGTGGGCAGATGGCGCGGCCACGATGACGAGGAGGGCTAGGGAGGGGAGGGCGCAACGCATGAGGGCTGTAGACATGCTCGATCGCGGCTTTATTCACAAGGGCTGGGGGCCCCAGCCTGCGCCGCCTTGCCGCTTTTCGCGATAGCTAGGCTTTGCACAGACATTGCCTGTCCCTGCCGTATCGGATCGCGAGAAGCGAGGGCTAGCATCGATGGCGAGCGACCGAGTGCCAGAATCAGAAGCCAAGGAGCCACGGCGCACAGGTCGGTCACGCCTATTGTGGCTGGCGGTGGCTTGCGGAGCGGCGTGCGCGCTGGCTCTGCACCTGGTGCCAGAGTTTGCCGGGCTCTACGTGCTGACCCTGTACTCGATCGTCAGCAACTCGCTCTTGCCTGTGCCACATGAGCCTGGCTTGCTGTATTTCGCGCAGATCTACGATCCCTTGACTTGCGCACTCACCGCGACCTTCGGAGCCGGCCTGGCCACCCTCAGCGACTATGCCTTGGTGCGAGCCAGTCTGCGCCTCGATCGCATCCGCCGCATGCGCGAGAGCAAGGCCTCCAGGCAAGCGATCCGCTGGTTTGGCAAGCGGCCCTTCGCCACCGTCTTCGTGTTCTCCCTGACGCCCTTGCCGGTGTACGTCGTGCGCATCTTGGCGCCGGCCGCCAACTACTCCTACCCGCGCTATCTGCTGGCGATCATGCTCGGTCGCCTGCCTCGCTTCTACCTGGTTGCGCTCATAGGAAATGTCATCCAGGTGCCCTGGTACCTGCTCGTGCTGATCTTCCTGGTCATGCTGGCCAGCGCCCTTGCTGTGAGTCGCGCCGAAGGGCCAGAGCAGCTTTGACACAGTTTGCCATAGGCGGGCGCGCAAGCTGCGCCTAGAGTTTGCGCATGAGCAAGCCGCTGCAAAAACTCCCGGTCGCTCTGACCTCCTCGACTCACCCGGCGCGCCTGTGGTCGCCAGAAGCAGAGGGGCGCGTGCGCTGCCATCTCTCGCCGCGCGAGTGCAACATCCCGGAGGGTGGCGTGGGCTTCTGCGGTGTGCGCCACAACCGCGGCGGCGAGCTCGTGACCCTCAACTACGGCAAGTCGGTGGCCATGACCCAGGAGAACATCGAGGTCGAGGCGGTGTTTCACTACGCCCCCGGTGCCAGCATTCTCTCGCTTGGCAACATCGGCTGTATGATGGCCTGCGATTTCTGCCACAACTGGCAGACCAGTCAGGCCCGCCTAGCTCGCGATCGAGACATTCACGTCTACAGCAGTGAGCAGATCGTCGAGTACGCGCTGCGACACGACATCAAGATCTTGTCCTGGACCTACAACGATCCGGTGGTCTGGCACGAGTTCGTCATGGACACCGCTCGCCTGGCGCGCAAGCACGGCATCAAGAACTTGTACAAGTCGGCCTTCTATATCGGCCCACAGGCAGTGGATGAGCTCTTAGAAGTCATCGACATCTTCTCTCTCTCCCTCAAATCGATGGACGCGGACTTCTATCGCAAGCACACCAAGGGTCGCCTGGAGCCCGTGCTCGCTGCCATCAAGCAGGTCTACGCAGCCAGCAAGCGCCCCGGTGGTCCTCACCTCGAGCTGTCGAATCTGTGTGTGACCGGGCGCAACGACAACATCGAAGATGCGGTCAAGACGGCCCGCTGGATGCTCGATCATCTCGATGCCGAGGTGCCGCTGCACTACGTGCGCTTTCATCCCGACTACAAGTACACGCAGGTCGAGCGCACGGATGTTGGGTTCTTGGAGGCGGCGCGCCTGGCCGCCAAAGCCGAAGGGCTCAAGCACGTCTACCTCGGCAACGTGCTCGAGAGCGCGAGCATCAATACCCTTTGTGGCGAGTGCGGCAAGCTGCTCATCGAGCGTCGTGGCACCCTGGTCGTCTCCGAAGCGGCAAGTGCGTCCTGCTCCGGCTGTGGCGCCCCCTCGCCGGTGGTGTTTCCCTGGAACATGGATGAGCAAGGCAAGGGCGGGACTGACGATCGCCGCCCGCTCGATGGCGCTGGGCGTGTCGACGAGGAGCTCACCACGGTGCATCGCTTTACCGACCAGGTCTCGGCTCTGCACATTGAGCAAGCGCGAGAAGCACAGGTGTCTTTCCAGTTTCTCGATGTCAGCGGGAAAAGCGTTGGTGCTCGCCAGTCATCTAGCTGCACCCGCTTTTTGATCTCGAAGCCGAACGCGCAGGCTACCTCGGTGCAAATCGCCTACGGCAAGGGCGACGTTCCACAGATTTTCGAGGTGCTCGATCGAGCGCACTTTCCAACCACTCAAGAGCAAGGGAGCGATTGTCCATGAACCCGGTATCCGCCTTTATCGGTCGCAAGCTGGTCGGCCGCATCGTCGAGCAGCCAGGGCCAAGAGCCGCCCTCTTGCGCTTTGTGTACTACACCGAGGAATTCGTCGAGCGCTTCGACATCGAACCGGTCTTGCCCCACCTGAGCGAAGAGGAGCAAAAGGCCCTGCTTCATCACTTTCACGATGAAAAGGCCCACGCCCGCGCCATGCGCAGCTTCTGCAAAGACCATGGTCTATCTATCGAACGCTCGGCACAGGAGGACGCGCTGATTCGGCGCTCCGACGAGGGCTACGCGCAGTACCTGCAGCACCTGGATCCCGCGACCAATCGATTCACCCCCGCCGAGATGTACGCCTACTACGCGCACGTCAACATGCAGGAGGACTTGGCAAACGCCGCGTATCTTCTCATCGCGGAAGAGTTGGAACGCGTGGGCGAGGCTCCGAAGTTTTCTAAACTGCTGCGGGCCTTTGCTCGCAGCGAGCTCAAACACCAGGACTATGCCGAGGACTTCATGCACAAATACGAACTCCTCCTGGGCAAGAAGCGCTGTCGGGCCATCCAGCGCCGCATTCGCATCGAGAGTGTGCGAAGTGGTCTTCGCTTTGGCTACGACTTCTTGCGCCTCTTGCGCACCGAGCACGGCTTTGCGGCCGGGCCCCTGGCCTTCGCCCTCTAATGCCGATCAACTGGATAGCCTCGCACCTGCGCGCCAAGCGCATCGCTGGCAAGATCGAGTCAGGCCAGCGCAGCGCAACCAGGCTGCCAATCATCTACTTGCCTGGCATTTTGGGCGTCAAGCTCTACGATCGTCGACACCAGGCGTACATCTGGGGCGACTACCGCGGCACGCTCTTTCGCAAGCCAGAGCACGCGGGCTACGCGCTGGGCGAGGATGACTCGGTGGTGGCAAGCGAAGTCATGCACTACTTTCGGATCATTCCCGGCGTGCTCGACTCCCTGGTGACCGCCGAGCTCAAGCATGTGCTCGAGCATGCACTTGGCTATCGCGAGGGCCGTGATCTCTTCTTCTTGGGCTATGACTGGCGGCGCGACTATCGCTACGTCGCTGAGCGCATCGAGCGAAAGATCGCGGAGATTCGCAGTGCGTATGGCAGCCGGCAGCAGGTCATCTTGCTCGGCCAGTCAGCGGCCAACCTCGCGGTGCGGCACCTGATGCGCAGCGGCAGTGAGGAGCTGCGCCAAAGTGTGGCCAAGTGGTACGCCTTCGGTCCCACCTGGCAAGGCACCTACAACGCGCTCAAGATGCTGCGCGAGGGCTACTACCCGGCGGGCCAGCGCTTCCACGGCTTTTCGCCCGAGGACACCTTTACCTATCCGGGCTGCTATCAGCTCTTGCCCAGAGAGGCGCGCATGCTCAGCAAGAGCGGCGAGCTCTTGGCTGACTTCGACATCTACAATGCCGATTGCTGGGCCGACTACGAGCTTGGGCCGGCCTCGCTAAAAGACAACTGGTCCTCGAAGCGCGCGCCTTTGCAAGCACACTTGCGCTCCGCCAAAGAGCTCGGCGACGCACTTTCCGGCAGCGATCCTCGCGAAGATCGAGTGCCACAGACCTGGTTTGCCGGAGTGCGCAATCAGGCGGTCACGGCGGCCGTCAAACACCCTGGTGGCGCGCTAGTCAGCGAGGCGGCGATACGAGCGCACGCACCACAGCTGGCGGCACAAACTCTCGAGGCCGGCGACGATCACATTCCGCTGCGTCACCTCAGCCAGACGCCGTGCGGGCCGCTCGTGGCGAGCTACGACAGCATTCCCTTCGGAGAGAGCTATGTGCTCATCGGGCGACCGAAAGATCACCGCGCCATCATCAACTATCAACCCAATCTAGAAGCACTCGCCAAAGACATTGCCGAGGTCAACCACAGCGCATGAACGATCCTGCACACACGGAAGTCTCCGCTATCGATGCCCTGGCCGGCATGGGCGCGCCCTACACCAGTGTCTCCAGCGCCGACGAGGAGCTCTTCACTCGCGCCATGCTGGAGTGCGACAACTGGCATCGCCAGCGCAACGCCAACTACCAGCGCTTGTGGAGTGCACAGTCGCGTCCCATGACGCCGGTTGGTCTCTTCAAGCGCACGGACCTGGGCACGCCCCTCGATGCCCCAGGCAACTGGCTCGAGAGCTCGGGCACGGGCAGCTCGGGCAAGACGCGCGTCTTTTTCGACGAGCCGAGTTTGGCGCGCATCAAGCGGGCCATGTTTCAGATGTTCTTGCTCAATCGCTTCGTCGATATGGCACCAGCCAACTTCTTGCTCTTGTCGCCATCGCCCGACGATGCCGGCGCGCTCGGCTATGCCACGGCCTTCGAGAAGTTCACGGCCTGCGCTCCCGTCAAGGAGCGCGTCTATGCGGTGTCGGCCAGCGGAAGCTTCGAGCCCGAGCGCGCCTGGCAGGCCTTGCAACGCTGGTCGCAAGAGAAGAGTCCCATCTTCATCTTCGGGCTCACCGTCTTCTTCGAACGACTGGTCCTGGCCGGAGCTGCCCCGCTCGCGCCCCTCGGCACGGTCAAGGCCCTGACGGGTGGCGGCTGGAAGGGCATGGAGAAGCAGCTCTCTCGTCCCGAGACCGTCGCGCGTCTGCAGGAGCTCTTGCCGGCACCTATCTGCGAAGTCAGAGATTTGTACGGCATGACCGAGCACCCCTTGCACTATCTGAGCTGTGCGCTTGGGCGCTTTCACATTCCCAAGTACTCGCGCTTCTCGATCCTCGACAGCGTCGGTGAGGATCTGCCAGCCGGGCAGAGCGGGCTCATTCGCCTGCGCAATCCTTTCTTCGCCGCGCTGCCCAGTCACGATCTGCTCACCGAGGATCTCGGCCAGTGGGGCCAGGGCTGTGCCTGCGAGTGTCCACTGCCTTTCATTGAGTTCATGGGCCGCGTCAGCGAGGCGACTGGCACATGCGCGCACAGCGCCAGCCAGGGCGGAGACCTGTTGTGAAGATCATGTCGCCGGAGGCCATCGCCAGATGCATGGGCGACTGGCGCTCTCGCTCACGCCCGGTCCTCGACGAGCTCTTCGCTGAGGCAGGGCCTGCTACGCGCGCACATTGCCACCAGGCGATGGCTGCACTCTGTGACGCAAAGGTATTGCAAGCCAAGCTCGACTCGGAGCTCGGCGATCGATCCTGGCGCGCCCTCGGTCGCCTCTTGGTCGTGGTCTCGGAAAACGATCTGCTCGGCACCAGCATGGCCATGATAGGCGCGTGTCTTACCGGCAATGAGCTCTTGGTCAAAGCCCGTCGCACCCAGCGCCTGGTCAGCGAACTCAAGCAGGCCTTGGATTTGAGCGATGCCCAGTGTCGCGTTGTCGATTGGTCGAGCAGCGAGCAGGACGATCGCGCCCTGCTCAGCGAGGTCGACGGCGTCTTGCTGGCTGGCGGCGAGTCGCTCATCGCCCACTACCGGCGCGTCACGCCTGTTGGGGTCAGGCTCATCGAGTACGGGCCCAAACTCAGCTGCGCGCTCATTGGCCAGGCGCAGCCGCTTGGCCAAACCGTCGCCGCGTTGCTTGCTGACATGTCCCTCTTTGCGCAAAGCGTGTGCAGCTCGCCGAGCTTCGTCCTGGTGGAAGGCGAGGCCTTGGCAGAAGAAGTGTATCGGCAGGCCCTGGCAGGCTTGGCCGCTCTGGACCCTCTCGACTATCCAGAGCGTCTGGCGCAGTTCAGTCGCTGCCAAGAACTGCAGTTGCGCTCACGCATGGCACGAAAGGGAAGCGACGAGGGGCGCATGCATGTCGATGCCGACTCGGGTTGGGGCGTGACTCTGTCCCGTGAGTTCGATCCGAATCGCTGGTTGCCCAAGGGCCTGGCAATCATCTCCGGACCGCTCGAGCAGCTCTTGCCCATGGTGGCGCGCCGCTATCGGCATCGCTTGCAGAGCGCCGGCGTTCACGGTCTGAGCGATGCGGCACGTTCGGCGATGAGTGGCTTTACCCGGGTGTGCGCCATCGGCCAGATGCATCGCCGCGCTCCCCTCGAGCCTCACGACGGCATGCTCGAGCTGTGTAACCTGGTGGAGCTGTGCTCGTGAGTGGCGTCGGCGCAACGCGCGTCTTCGTCACCGGCGGCACGGGTTTTATCGGCAGCCATTTCATCGATCTCTTGCTTGCCCGTGGCTACCAGGTCACGGCGCTGGTTCGATCGGGACGCGAGCAGCTGCTTGCCAGCGGTGTCGAAGCGGTCATCGGTGATCTCACTCGCGCCGAGAGCTATCGCGAGGCCCTCTACGCGCAAGACCTGGTCTGCCACCTGGCGGCTCACTACAAGCTCGGCCCGGTGCGACGCTCCGAGATGTTTGCCACCAACGTCGAGGGCACGCGCACGCTCATCGACACCGCGCTTGGCTGCGGGGTCGGGCGCATCCTGCACATGAGCAGCACGGCGGCGCTAGGCGAGACGCAGGG
>JAHEAK010000522.1 GCA_024642805.1 Kofleriaceae bacterium
GGCCTCGCCGCCGACGATGCGCGCACGCAAGCCGTCGATGATGCTGCGCGCTGGATCGACTTGGGCTGCGGCTGGTGGCTCAGCGGCTTTCTCCGCCTCTTCACCTTCTGTTGCGGCGGGTTTGGCTGCGGCCGGAATGGTGCGTGCGACCTTGATGATGCGAGCGCGAACGCGTTCTTTGTCGCCTTCCCAGCGCGGCTTGACTTGTTCCCACTCGTTCTTGAGCTTGTCGGCGTTGGCATCCACGTAGGACTGCACGTCCTTTTCGCTAAGTTTGACCGAGCTGCGGTACTTGGAAACCTCGAACTTGACGTACTCGGCCGAGACCGTGGTGTTGGCCATGACGAAGTTTTGGCGAGCTTCCTCTTCCGAGACGTAGGCCGACTCGATGAGCTCGCTCTTCATGATGTGCGCCAGGATTTCCCGCCGCTGTTCCTTCTTATAGCTGTCGACGTTTGGCAGGCCGAAGCGTCCGCGCACCAGGTTCTCCAGGTACTGATAGTCGAAGAAGGGCGCCTCGGGGTCCTCGGTATTGAAGTACGCACCGGTGCCGTCCAGTCGCTGACCGAGCACGTAGAGGTCGCCGCCCTGAATGGCCTCGTTGACCAGTGCCGTCGACACTTTGAAGTCGAGCTTCTCGGCTTCTTGCGCCAAGATCTCTCGCTGCAGCAAGAGCTCAAGGGCCAGTGGTCGGCGCTGATCGGCTGGCGGCGGGTTGCGCGAGATGATCGACAAGCCGTTGTACGCAAAGCGCCACGAGTTCACCGAAACCTCTTTGCCGTCGACTTCGATGGAGTACTCCTTGTTCGCTCCACAGCCGAGTTTGTCGGAGGGCGATCCAAAGAAGAGTACGAAGGCCGCAATGATGATGGCAAAAAGGACCCAGATGATTACGGATCCAGACGAGTCGCGCATTTGCTCGAGCATGGGCGCGCATCCTAGCGGAAATTTTTCGAGGCCGTGAAGGGCTGGCGGGAAGAGCTTGGTCGCTTGGGCTGTTGTTTCCAGGGCGCCCAAAGCGGCCGGAAAGGCCCCAGACCAGGCTCCTCCCGATATGTATTGAAAACCCGTACCGAAGTTGCTACATGTTCGAGCCGCAGCCACGCTGCCGGTCTTCGCAGAAAACCGCCTGTTAAAACAGTAACTTACGAGCTGCAACGTATTTCCCTTTCGCCTCTCACACGGAGCTCTGGCAAGCGCACATGATTTTCGATTGGGTATACGGACTTTTTTCAAACGACCTCGCCATCGATCTTGGCACCGCTACCACCCTGGCTTTCGTGAAAGGGCGCGGAATCGTTGCCAATGAGCCCTCGGTGGTCGCTGTTCAGCGCCTGCCCGGCGGCGGCAAGCGAGTCTTGGCTGTCGGCAAAGA
Source organism: Kofleriaceae bacterium (assembly GCA_024642805.1). Classification (GTDB taxonomy): domain Bacteria; phylum Myxococcota_A; class Polyangia; order Haliangiales; family Haliangiaceae; genus NORP324. The sequence continues at coordinate 1,376 of JAHEAK010000522.1, forward strand.
GGCCAAGGAGATGCTCGGTCGCACCCCTGGCAATATCGTAGCGATTCGGCCCATGAAAGACGGCGTCATCGCCGACTTCGAGGTGACCGAGGCGATGCTGCGCTACTTCATCCAGAAGGCGCATCATCGTCGTACCCTGGTTCGCCCGCGCGTCATCGTGTGCGTGCCCTCCGGCATCACCGAGGTCGAAAAGCGCGCCGTGCGCGACTCCGCGCTGGCAGCCAGCGCTCGCGAGGTCTACCTCATCGAAGAGCCGATGGCCGCCGCTATTGGTGGCGGTTTGCCCATCACCGAGCCCTCGGGCAACATGATTGTCGACATCGGTGGTGGCACCACCGAAGTGGCCGTCATTTCGCTGGCCGGAATTGTTCTTAGTAAGTCTATTCGCGTTGCCGGTGACAAGATGGACGAAGCCATCGTCCAGTACATCAAGCGCAAGTACAACCTCCTGATTGGCGAGCGCAGCGCCGAGTACATCAAGAAGGAGATTGGCTCGGCCTATCCTCTCGATGAAGCCATGACCGTCGAGGTCAAGGGCCGCGACTTGGTGGCAGGCGTTCCCAAGACCCTGGTGGTCAACTCCGATGAGATTCGCGACGCTCTGACCGAGCCGGTCAACGCCATCGTCGACGCCGTGCGCACCGTGCTCGAGCGAACGCCGCCGGAGCTGAGCGCCGACATCGTCGACAAGGGCATCGTGCTCTCGGGTGGTGGCGCGCTGCTCAAGAACCTGGACGTGCTGCTTCGCGAGGAAACCGGTCTGCCTATCATGGTCTGCGAGAACCCACAGCTGGCGGTGGTTCTCGGCACCGGTCGTTCCCTCGACGAGCTCTCTCTGCTTAAGGACATCGCCCTTCAATAGCGCCGGCCCCGCCGAGCGGCTGCCGAGGTTTCTGCGATGGTCCTAAAGCGCAAATACATGGACTACGCGCTGGCAGGTCTGCTCCTGCTCCTGCCGGCCATGATTCTGCGCTCGAGTCTCAAGCAGCCCGAAGATTTGGGCGGCTTTGACAAGGCTGTTCTGCGCATCTCCTCGCCCCTGCAACGCGCCGCCTCGTGGATCGTCGGTGGCATTGGCGGGGTGTGGAGCGACTACGTTTGGCTCGTGCGCGTCGAAGACGAGAACGACGAGCTGCGAGCCGTGAACCTGCGCCTCCGTCAGGAGCTGGGAGAGGCACAGCGAGCGGCCGATGAGCTGGCTGCGCTCGAAGAGTTGGTCGATCTCAAGCGCAACACGCGCGCGGAAACCGCCGCGGCCCATGTCATTGCCTCGAGCATCAATGCGCACTTTCGCGTCAATCGCATTCGCATCGATCGCGGAGCTGAGCAGGTAGCCGAAGGAATGCCCGTGATCAGCGCAGAGGGCCTGGTGGGCCGCGTGCTGCACGCCTATGGCAGCTACTCCGATGTGCTCCTGGTTTCCGATCCGCAATCGGCGATCGACGTCATCATTCCGAGCACCGAGGGACGTGGTGTCGTCAGTGGTTTGGCAAGCGATGACTCCTACGAGTGCGAGATCGAATATCTCGAACAGGGCAAGGCGGTCAGTGTCGGCGACGAGGTCGTGACCAGCGGCCTTGGCAAGCGCTTTCCCGAGGGCCTCGTGGTCGGCAAGATTGCCTCGGTCGATTCGGCAGAGCATGGTCTGTATCAGAAAGTGACCGTCAAGCCCGCTGTCGATTTCTCGTCGCTCGATCACGTTCTGATCTTGTTGGCACCTCCACCACCGGCCGATCCGGATCGCGAGGTCGATCGCAAGTCGCGTCGTGCCTACGGTATGGAGCCCTTCTAATGCGCGACCGCCGCTGCATGCATCGAGAGCACGAGAGGAGCCGCTAGTGCGCATCACCGCCCAGGTCTTTCTCGGGTACGGGCTCTTGTTGGTGCTCGGCGCCGTCTGGCGACTCTTGCCGCTGCACGCGCTCTTGCCGGATGTGGTCGCGCTCTTTGCCGCCTATCTTGGCCTCACCGCCCGCCAGCGCTTGGCGCCCTCGCTCGCAGGGGCTGTTCTGATTGGGTATTTTGCCGATCTCTTGGTTGGCAGTCCGGTCGGGCTCCTGGCCACCTGCTCGGGCATCCTGTGCGCTGCCTGCCATCTGGTGCAGGGCCGGCTCTTGGTGCGAGGAATGGCCTTTACCATGGTCTTTGCAGCACTGGCCTCGCTTGGCTTCGGGATCCTGGTGGTTGCGATTCGCGCACTCGCCGGCATCTTGAACGGCGGCTGGGAAGAGGCGCTCGCTGATTTGTGGGGCACCGCGCTGCTTACTGGTTTGCTTGGTCCCTTCGTGTTTCGCTCGTGTCGCTTCGTCGACTCGCGTTTTGCTCGCACGCCTCGTGAGCGCGATGCGGCCGCCACTGGTGTGATGCTATGAGGTCGCGATGGCACTGATCGGTAACACCTCGGCACCCTCGCCGGTCACGAGCCACTTTCGCGAGCGTGTGCGCTATCTGGTCATCATCGTGCTCCTGGCCTTCGGCGTCATGGTGAGCCGGCTGTGGCAACTGCAGGTGGTGCGCGGCGAGACCTACTTCCGCGAGACTCGTCGCAACGTGGTGGATACCCGCACGCTGCCCTCGGTCCGCGGCAAGATCCTCGATCGCAACTTACAGCCGATTGCCGACAATCGGCCGGCCTTCAATCTCTACGGGGTCGCCAGAAAGATTGGGCCCGAGGCAGAGGAGCGCATCGCGCGCGTGCTCGAGCTCAACAAGGAGGAGCAAGAGGGCTTCCACAAGCGACTCGAAACTGCCCGCAAGCGCGACTCGCACACGGCGACCCTGCTGCTCGAAGATCAACCTCGCGATCGCGCCGCACTGGTCAAGCAGGAGCGACAGCTGCTGAGTGAGCTGAGTGTGCGCGACGAACCCTATCGGCAATACCCGGGTGGGCGCGCGCTTGCGCATCTGGTCGGCTACATGAATCAGATCACAAGCAAAGAGCTTCTCGAGCTGGGCGAGAACGGCTATTCGTCCACCGAGCTTATTGGCCGTTACGGGCTC
>JAHEAK010000523.1 GCA_024642805.1 Kofleriaceae bacterium
GGCCAGGCGAAACTCGCATACCGCGGTGCCGCTCGGCGTGTTGCGAAGTTCGGGCTCGCTACCCAAGTTACCGACAAGAATTACCTTGTTGACGCCCGCTGACATGATTCGCTCCGTGTTCCGTGTTCGTTAGTTTGAAGGGATGGCATGCAACGCTCACTGGCCTTGCACAAGGTGGACACGCTAGCACGGCATTGTGACAAGACAGCGTCGGTGGTCGGCCCGCTCGCTTGCTCTGCGCCGTGGCGACGAGTAGAAATGCCTCGATGTATCGGCAGTTGCGACTCCTGGCCATTATTCCTGCCTTCAATGAGCAGGACGCGATCGGCCAGGCGATTGCCTCGGTGCCAAGCTATGTCGATACCATCGTTGTGGTCGACGATGCCTCACGCGACGAAACTGTCGCCTGTGCACAAGCCAGCGATCGCGAGCTGGTGCTCTTGCGTCACAAGGTCAATCGCGGCGTGGGGGCCGCCATCGTTAGTGGGTATCGCTACGCCATCGAGCACTCCTTCCACACTGCAATCGTGATGGCTGGTGATGGCCAGATGGATCCTGTCGATCTGCCCGGGCTCCTCGATCCGATAGCTGACGAAGTTGCCGACTACGCCAAAGGCAATCGCTTTGCTCACCGCGAGCTCTTCACACAGATGCCGCCTATTCGCATCGTCGGCAACAGCCTCTTGTCGTTGGCCACCAAGCTCACCAGCGGCTACGGGCACGTCTTTGATTCGCAGTGCGGCTACACAGCCGTTCGCTGCGATACTTTGCGCGCCATCGATCTCGACCGGGTCTTTCCCCGCTACGGCTATCCAAACGACATGCTCGCGCACTTGAAGCGCGTCAACGCTCGCGTCGTCGATGTGCCCGTGCGCCCGATCTACGGCCCGAGTTGGAAGAGCGGCGTGCGCTGGCATACCGCGGTCTATCCCATTGGCTACGTGCTGATGCGCTCGTGGTGGAATCGCCTGCGCAGTCAGCGTGGGGCGCAGGCCGTTGCGGAGAACTCGAGCACCGAGTCCGAAGCCTGGCCCGCACTCACGCTGGCCCCCGAGCCCGGTGTGGAGCTAGCTGCCGAGCCCGCCGTGGCGGCGACTCGTCCACGCAAAGCGGTCGGCAAGTAAATGCACATCGGCGTGGTGACGACCTCGTACCCGCGCACGCCTGGTGAACCAGCCGGCTGCTTCGTCTCCGAGCTAAACGATTGGGTGCGCGCTCAAGGTCACGAGCTCACGGTGCTTGCGGCGGGCGATAGCAATGACGACGACAGCTGGCAGCCGGTGCCCGTGCATCGCGTAGCCGCTCGCCCTGGGCTCTTCTATCAGGGCGGCGCGCCCGACGCACTGGCTGCTAAGGGAGCCACGGCAGCGGCTGCGAGTTTTTCTGTTCGCATGGCTCTAGAGGTGCGCAGGAGGCTCCAGCACTGTGATGGCCTCATCGCCCATTGGCTGGTTCCGAGCGCGATTGCCGCTGTACTCGCGCAAGGTCGACGACCGATCTGGGCCATCGCTCACGGCGGTGATGTGCATCTGCTCAAGCGTCTCGGTTTGAGCGCGGCGCTTGCTCGGCTCGTCGATCGCCCACAGCTGCACCTAAACTTCGTCTCTCGCGCCCTTCGCGATCACTTTGCGGACGCGGCCGGTGCTCGCGCGCAGCCTCTCCTCGAACGATCCGGCGTGTGTTCGATGGGTATCGATGTGGCGCGGCTGCACAAGGCGCGTAGCGAGAGTGAAGCTCGCGCTTCCGGCGCGCCGCCGCACCTGGTCTTTCTCGGCCGACTGGTGGCCATCAAGGGCGTCGATCTCTTGCTCGAAGCACTGGCCGGGCAAAGCGCGTCCTACACACTGAGCATCGCTGGCGCTGGACCGGAACTCGGTGCATTGCAAACACAGGCTCGAGAGCTCGGCATTGTCGCCAACTGGCTCGGCGAAGTGCGCGGCGAGGATCGCGATCGCTTGCTGGCCAGTGCCGACCTTGTCGTGATGCCTTCGCGCCGCTCGGGAGGTCGCGAAGAGGGCATGCCGCTGGTCGCTCTCGAAGCCTTGGCCGCCGGTGCCCAACTTCTGTGTGCGCGCAGCGGTGGGCTGTCCGAGATCCCGGGATCGATCTGCATGTCCTTTCGCGACGGCGATGTGAGTTCGCTCCGCGAAACCCTGGCCGGCGCCTTGGCGGGGGCGCGCGCTCCCTACCGACCTGGTCATTGGCTCGAAGAGCAGGACTGGAATCGCGTGGGTCCTCGACTCTTGCCGGGATTGAGGTAGCTTCATATCCCTTGCCGCAGTGCGCAATGGGATACCCAGCCCCCTTCACTGCGCAGTGGATTGCGCAGCTCCTGAAGCCGGTCCGCTCCATGCGCTATATAGGGGGAAATGTAGGTAAATTCGAAGAATTCCAGCATTCTCGGCTACAAGGAAACTTGTCCACACCTGATTCCCGCCTGAACGCCGCTCTGGCGAATTAGGCACGCTGGCTGCAAACTTACAACGGAGATGGAGTTTTTGGACGTATCGGTGCTCCTGCCATTTCGCGATCACGAGCACCTGGTTGGCAGCGCGTGTCGAAGGCTTGCGGAGCACTTTCGCTCGGCGGGCATGACGCTGGAAATCATTGCTGTCGATCAAGGTTCCGGCGACAACAGCGAGCCAGTCCTGCACCTACTGCGCTCCGAAATTCCCGAGCTGCGTGTCATCTCTGGACGTGGCTATGCGGCGGCGGCCCGACTCGCTCGTGGACAAGCCCTGCTTCTGGTTAGCCCTGAGCGCGCTGCGGAGGGCCTGTCCGATTCGTCCGTTACCGGTGTCCAGGAAGTTCTGAGCGGTCAGCTGGACATGAAGCTCCTCGACGACAAACTCCTGGTCTGTGCTAGCTCGAGCTGCACCGCCCTGGTCATGGCTGCCCCGAGCAGACATCGCAACATCGAACGCAAGCTCTTGCAAAACGGCCGCTCCCGCGGTCTGAGCGTGCGCAGCTATGGCCCCGAAGCGCCGCCGAGTCCTGGGCGTCGGATCAGTCAAGTGCTGGCAGCCGTCGTGCCGCGCAGCTCCGGACAACGTCGGGCCTCCTAGTCCGGGCCTCGCGGACGTAGTCCGTCCGTCCGGGCCCTCGCGTCCGTAGTCCGTCCGTCCGGGCCTCGCGGACGTAGTCCGTCCCTCGGGGACATCAGGTCCGGGCGTCCGCGTCCGGGACATCCGGTCCGAGACATCGCGTCCGGGCCCTCGCGTCCGGGACATCGCGCCCGGACACCACTTCCCGGACACAGCCCGGTCGCCCGATGGCATGTCCCAGGCTATACTCAGGTTTCATGTTTTCTATCGTCGGCGCCATTCTCGCCATCGGCTTCCTCATTATCGTGCATGAGGCCGGGCACTACTTCGTGGCGCGCTGGTGCAACATGCGAGTCGATCGCTTCAGCATCGGCTTTGGTCCGCCCATCCTGAGCTGGAAACGCGGCGAGACCGACTTCACCCTCGGGCCCATTCCCTTCGGCGGCTTCGTACAGATTAGCGGCATGATCGGCATGGACGAGGTCGACGAGAACGACCCCCGTCAGTATCCCAATCGACCTGTGTGGCAGCGCTTCGCCGCCATCTTCGCCGGACCGGCCACCAACTACCTCACGGCCATTGTGCTGGCCTTCGGTCTGTACAGCATCATCGGCGTGCCGACTGGCACGAGCTTTCTCGAAGTCGCCGATCCGCCCGAAGGCGTGGTGCCGGTAGCGGGCCTCTTGCCTGGCGATCGCATCTTGAAAGTCGGCGACGAGCCCCTGTATTACACCTTCGAAGGCAAGCAGAGCAAAGAGCTCCGTCAGTACGTTGAAGAGTCCAATGGCGCGGAGATGAGCTTCACGGTCTTGCGCGAGGGCGTCGAGCAGGTGGTCAAAGCAACGCCGACCATGCAAAAGCCCGACGGCGACAGCGCGCCCAAGCTCTTGCTCGGCATTGGGCTTGTTGGCGTGCCCGAGGCGCGTGTCCACGTCGGCGTGGTTCGCAACGTCGGCAACGCGCTGGCCTATCCCGTGCGCCAGACCGTCCTCATCGGCACCGGTCTTTACGACATCGTCACTGGCAAAGAGAAGGGCGAGTTCGCAGGGCCAGTTGGCATTGCTACCATCGCCAAGAAGCAATTCGATGCCGGCTGGGTGGCCGTCGTCACCTTCCTGATGGTGCTCAACGTCTACCTCGGTCTCTTCAACCTCTTACCACTGCCCGCTCTTGATGGCGGCAGGCTGGTCTTCCTAGGCTACGAGATGGCCACGCGTCGGCGCGCCAATCCCAAGATCGAAGCCACGGTACACATGGTCGGCATCATGGCGCTGCTCCTGGTGATGGTCCTGGTCACGTACAAAGACATCGCCAAACTC
>JAHEAK010000524.1 GCA_024642805.1 Kofleriaceae bacterium
CACATGATCGACACCCCCTGGATGGCGCAGTTCTCCTCGGTTATGCAGCCATCCGATTGGCGCTACAGCGTGCTGTACGTGTCGATGATCGTCTTCTTCACCTTCTTCTACACCGCTGTGACCTTTAACCCTGTTGACGTCGCCGAGAACCTGAAGAAGGGCGGGGGATTCGTGCCTGGCATTCGTCCTGGCAAGAAGACCGCCGAATACATCGATCGCGTCCTGAGTCGTGTGACCTGCGGTGGCGCCGCGTACCTCAGCACGGTCTGCCTCATGCCTGTCATGCTGCAAAAGGGCTTTGGTGTGCCCATGTCCTTCACGGGTATCTTCGGTGGAACTGCGCTGCTCATCATCGTGGGCGTCGCTCTCGATACGGTTCAGCAGGTCGAGTCCTTCCTGATCACTCGCAACTACGAAGGCTTCAATGGTCCTAAGGGACCACGCATTCGCGGTCGGACGACGGCTGCCAAAGGCTAAGTCGTGTTGCTGCTGCCAAGACGCTGCCCAGGCGCATCGGCGCTGCCATGCTAGGGCGGACGATGCGCATCAAGTACAAGTCCAAGGATGAGCTGCGAGCTCTGCGCGATGCAGGGCTTGCCGTCTCTGAGATCCTCGACGACATTTGCAAAGCGGCGGTTCCCGGCGCTACCACCTGGGAACTCAACGAGGTCGCGGCCAGTGGCATTGCTCGGCTCAAGGTCAAGAGCGCCTTTCTCGGCTACCAGGGCTACCCCGCGGTGCTCTGCACCTCCGTCAACGAAGTCATCGTCCACGGCATTCCCCGCAAGGATGAGGTCCTCAAGCAGGGCGACATCATCGGGATCGACTTCGGCGCTTTCAAGGACGACTTCTGCGGAGATTCCGCGAGAACCGTGGTCGTTGGCGGCCAGACCAGTCCCGAAAAGCAGAAGCTTGTGGACGTCACCCGCGAGAGTCTGGAGCGAGCCATCGCTCTTTGCGTGCCCGGTCAGCGCCTCGGTGACCTTGGCTTTGCCGTGCAGTCCTGGGCAGAAGAGCACGGATATTCCGTGGTTAAGGACTTTGTCGGCCACGGAGTCGGCCGCCAGATGCACGAGGACCCAGCCGTCCCGAACTACGGCAAACCAGGGACTGGAAAACGTCTGAAAAGCGGGCTTGTGATCGCAATAGAACCTATGGTAAACGCCGGGGCCCAGCACGTCGAGGTACTAGATGACGACTGGACAGCAGTTACGCAAGACCGCAGCATGTCTGCACATTTTGAGCACACGATAGCAATTACCGACAACGGCCCCTGGGTATTGACCCAAGCAGCACCATCGCCTGGATCCCCCTAGACTCACGTCGAAATTTAAAAGAGCCCGTCATGAAAGTTAGAGCATCAGTTAAGCCTATTTGCCCCAAGTGCAAGGTTATCAAGCGCATGGGTGTGATTCGCGTAATTTGTGAAAACCCACGCCACAAGCAGCGCCAGGGTTAGTCGGAGTTTATAGATGGCACGAATTGCAGGAATAGACCTTCCCCGCAACAAGCGGATGGAAATTGCCCTTACTTACATTTACGGAATCGGTCGGCGCGCCGCGGTCAGCATCTTGACGAAAGCCGAGATCCCGCTCGAGAAGCGCTCCGATGATATCGACGAAAACGAGATTCGTCGCATCCGTGACGTGCTCGAGGGTGAGTACTCCGTCGAAGGCGATCTTCGCCGTGAGCAGAACATGAACATCAAGCGCCTCATGGACCTCGGTTGTTACCGTGGCCTGCGGCATCGTCGCGGACTTCCCGTCCGTGGACAGCGCACTCACACCAACGCGCGTACTCGCAAGGGACCCAAGCGCATGGCAGTCAAGAAGGGTGGAAAATAATCCTTCGGGACCACTAGGTAAAGCATGGCCAATCCAAAGCGACAAACCAAGAAGAAGGTCAAGAAGAACATCCAAACGGGTGTTGCTCACATTGCCGCGACCTTCAACAACACCATCGTCACCATCACCGACGTGTCCGGAAACGTTGTTTCCTGGAGCTCCGCCGGTGCATGCGGTTTCAAAGGCTCGCGCAAGTCGACGCCTTTTGCTGCTCAGCTCGCTGCCGAATCGGCTGCCCGCAAAGCGCAAGAGCACGGCATGCGCACCGTACAAGTCTTCATCAAGGGGCCTGGATCGGGACGTGAGTCCGCCATCCGCGCTCTGCAAAGCGCCGGCTTCAAGGTCAGCTTGATCCGCGATGTCACCCCGATCCCACACAACGGCTGCCGGCCTCCTAAGCGCCGTCGCGTCTGATACGAGAGAGACTTATGGCTAGATACATCGGACCCGTCTGTCGACTTTGCCGCCGCGAGGACATGAAACTGTTCCTCAAAGGCGAGCGTTGCTACACCGACAAATGCGGCTATGAGCGCCGCTCCTACCCACCAGGACAGCACGGCCAAGCCCGTCGCAAGCGCCGCTCGGACTACGGCGAGCAGCTCCGCGAGAAGCAGAAGGTCAAGCGAATCTACGGCGTGGCAGAGAAGCAGTTCCGCGGCTACTACCACAAAGCATCTCGTATGAAGGGCGTCACCGGCGACAACCTCATTCAGCTGCTTGAGCGTCGCCTCGACAACACCGTGTACCGCATGGGCTTCGTGAGCGATCACGCCGAAGCTCGTCAGTTGGTTCGCCACGGTCACTTCACGGTCAACGGCCGCAAAGTAAACATTCCTTCGTACCTGGTTCGTGCCAACGACGTGGTCGAGGTTCGTTTGAAGTCGCGTGCGATGACTCGCATCAGCGAGGCCCTTGGCGTCGTCGAGCGTCGCGGAGTGCCAAGCTGGATCAGCCTGGAGGCAGAGGCCTTCAAGGCCACCGTCAAGCAGTTGCCTGCTCGTGACGACGTGACCATGCCGATCCGCGAGCACCTTATCATCGAACTTTACTCGAAGTAATCACAGCTACTCTTAAGCGAAGGTACTGGAGCCAGTATGGAGACCACCATTCCACCGCAGACATACACCTCGGAGCCACCCATGGGCGGTGCTGGCGGTGACATCAAGTTGACCAGCGAGTTCATGGCTCGCAATTGGCGCGGTCTGATCCGTCCTCGCACTCTCGACATCGTCGAGAAGGCTGAGACCTACGGCAAGTTCACCTGCGAGCCTCTCGAGCGCGGCTACGGCACGACGCTCGGCAACTCGCTGCGTCGCATCCTTTTGTCCTCGCTGCAAGGCGCGGCTATCACCCACGTCAAACTCAACGGTGCTCTTCACGAGTTCACCTCGATTCCAGACGTCACCGAGGATGTCACCGACATCATCCTCAACTTCAAAGAGGTGCTCTTCCGCGTCGCTGACGCTCGCGAGTACACTCTTCGCCTTCGCAAAGAGGGCAATGGTGCGGTCAAGGCTGGCGACATCGAGACCGTTGCTGGTGTCGAGATCCTCAACCCCGATCATCACATCGCGATGCTCTCGGGCGGCAAGCTCGACTGCGAGCTGCTCATCGGAACCGGCCGTGGTTACGTGCCATCCGAGACCCACCCACGCTCGAACCACGACGTGGCGATGATCCCTATCGACTCGCTCTTCTCTCCAATCACCAAGGTCAACTTTGCCGTCACCGACGCCCGCGTCGGCCAGCAAACCGACTACGACAAGCTCACCCTTGAAGTCTGGACCAACGGCGCTGTGACTCCTGAAGACTCGGTGGCCTTCGCTGCCAAGATCCTCAAGGAGCAGCTCAACATCTTCATCAACTTCGAAGAGACCGCTGAGCCAAGCGAGCCTCAGGCAAACGAAGAGCAAGAGAAGCTCAACGAGAACCTGTGGCGCACCGTCGACGAGCTGGAGCTCTCGGTTCGTTCTGCCAACTGCCTGCAAAACGCCAACATCAAGTACATTGGCGAGCTGGTTCTCAAGACCGAGCAAGAGATGCTCAAGACCAAGAACTTCGGCCGCAAGTCCCTCAAAGAGATCAAAGAGATTCTCGCTGAGATGGGCCTCAGCCTCGGCATGAAGCTCGACAACTGGCCCGGCACGACGCCTCTCAAGAAGTAGCGCTGCGGAACACCTTTCTGCATTACACAGTTCTGCAATACAAATAGGATACGAACAATGCGTCATCGCAAATCAGGACGACAGCTAAACCGCAACTCGAGCCATCGCAAGGCGATGTTCTCGAACATGGTTTCATCGCTGGTAACTCACGGTCGAATCGAGACCACGGAAGCCAAAGCCAAGGAGCTTCGCGGCATCGCGGAGCGCACCATCAACTGGAGCGTGAAGGTCAACGAGCTGTGCTCGAAAGACCTCGAGAGCTTGAGCCGCGAGCAGCGCCTCGAAGTCATGCATGCCAAGCGCATGGCTGGCCGCGTGCTCAAGGATCGCGA
>JAHEAK010000525.1 GCA_024642805.1 Kofleriaceae bacterium
CGAGCCGCTCAACCACCTGCAGGCCGACCAGGTCCACATCTAGGTCATCAACAGCCCACTCTCCGAAGAGGCCGTCCTGGGCTTCGAGTACGGCTATTCGTGCGCCGATCCGTGGAGTCTGGTCATTTGGGAGGCCCAATTTGGCGACTTCGTCAACGGCGCCCAGGTCATCATCGATCAACTGGTGGCCAGCGCGGAGTACAAATGGGGCCGCATGAGCGGCCTGGTCATGCTCCTGCCCCACGGCTACGAAGGCCAAGGCCCCGAGCACTCGAGCGCTCGCCTGGAGCGCTTCCTGGAGCTGTGTGCCGAGCGCAACATGCAGGTCTGCAACCTCACGACCCCTGCCCAGTACTTCCACGCCCTGCGCCGCCAGATGCACAGAGACTTCCGCAAGCCGCTCATCATCATGACCCCCAAGAGCCTGCTGCGCCACCCCGAAGCTGTCTCCACCCTCGACGAGCTGTGCTCGGGCAGCTTTCAGACCGCCATCGATGACCTCGACGTCCAGGACAAGAGCAAGGTGACCAGGGTCCTGATGTGCACCGGCAAGGTCTTCTACACCCTGCGCGCGGCCCGCATCGAGGAGGGCCGTGACGACATCGCCATCATTCGCATCGAGCAGCTCTACCCCTTCCCCTTGCACACCATGCGCTCCATCATGAGCACCTACAGCAACCTCAAGAGCATGGCCTGGGTACAAGAAGAACCCCGAAATATGGGTGCTTGGCGGCACTTACGGCACCGTTTCAACCACTGCGCGCCGGAGGGCATCAATGTCGACTACATTGGTCGCGACTCGAGAGCCGTGCCTGCCACCGGCGTTCCCGCCGTGCACCAGCGCGAGGAGGCCGACCTGGTCAAGGGTGCCATGGGCGAGGATCGCGAAGATTACGTAGTTCGTCGAATCGAGAAAAAGGCCAAGGTTGCGGCCGCCGACGCCCAGAGGGACTAGGCCTCCTGGGATCTCGGTTTGGACAGCCTGGGAAATGCCGAATTCGGCGTTTCCCAGGCTGATCTGTTTTCGGTTTACGGATCTGTCAAGAAACTGCCCTCCAAAATCGGCCCTTATTCGGCAAATGGAGCGCTTTTGCAGATCACCCTGCACGAAAAACGCCCTTAGTAGCGTTTTAGAGGCACTTTAGAGCTAGGCGCGATCCGCACTTTTGGTTAAAAGGAACTCACACCAACTCTTCCAAGGGGTAATGAAAATGGCAAAAGCAAAGAAGAAAGCACCCGCAAAGAAAAAACCAGCTGCAGCAGCTAAGACTCTCGAGGTCCTGCTCGTTGGCTCGAAAGTCAAAGCCACCATCAAAGAGGCTGACTGCAACACTGGCGGCGACGCTGTCGATGGTCTGAACAACTGGGTTCACTGGCTCATCAAGCAAGCTACCGCTCGTGCACAAGCTAACGGTCGCAAGACGGTTCGTGCTCACGACTTCATGGTCATGGGCTAGTTGCTACCTTGCTCGAGGTCGTGAGGCCTCAGCATCGGAAAGAGGGATGACTCGCAAGAGCCATCCCTTTTTTTGTGGGCCGAGAGTGGAGTGCGTATGCGTCGGTGGGCCCGAAACCCACGCAGGCCGAAACGCACGAGGGACGACTCGCTAGAGCCATCCCTTGTCGACTCGGTACCGAGGAGCGGTCCTCGCGCCTCTTACCCAGGCAGGTGGCCTTCGATGAGCTTTCCCAGGCCAGGAACGGCGGATTCGACGTTCTTGAGGGCCGAGGGCCGAAGCTTGCCGTACATCTTTGCCGCGGTCTTGTGTTCGCTGGTGGCGGCGCGCTCGTCAGTCACCTTCAGCAAATCGTTTGCAACGCTGCTCTTCTTGTCGGAAAGGTGGGCGCTGAAATCACCCTTCTTGCTGGCGCTCCAGTCCTTGTAGTAGGGCTCCATGCGCTCGAGCCAATCGTCGAGAAGGCCATCAATGGCCGCCTTGACGAAGCCAGGCTTGATCTTCTTGACGGTGGAGTAGGCACCTCGAATGATGAGGCCTTTGCCCTGCACTTCTCTCTCGACCAAGTCGACGCACTCGTCAACGACGACGGGACGGGTCTGTTCTGCAGTGATGATCGCCTTCAGGGATTCAGACATAGCTTTGCTTTCTTTACTTGTGGATCGGAACCGCTCACTGCGATTCGTCGAACTTGATGCCGAAGCGCTCGCAGCGGCGCGCCATCTGGCGCTTATCTCGGTCGGGTAGGGACTGGTAGTAACGAACGGCCATTTCCTCTTCGGCCATGATGCACGAGCTGGAAACGACGATGCGCAGCATCCGAACGTTGTTGGGATGGCTGCCAAGCACCTCGAGAGCGGCCTCCCGGGATCCCTCATAGTCGGCCTTGTCGTAGAGGCGATTGGCCTCGTTCAGCTGGTTCTTCAGGTCGAGCTGGCCCGTGAAGACCGCTTCCTGCTCCTCTGGAGGCGGCGCGGTGAAGGTCTCCGGCTCGCTTTCGATCTCGGGCTTGACCGTCCTGTCGATGGCAGGGCGTCTTCTTGGCACCACCGGGGTTGGCCTGGCACTGGTCTCTTCGCCGGGCGCGTGGTTACGTCGATAGCGCGAGAGCGCGTCCTCGAGCTCGGCGTCCTTGAGGGCAGGCTCCGCGGGCCCCCGAGAGTCGAGGAAGAGCTTGCCCGAAACCAGGACGAGCAAAGCGCCTACTACCGCCAGAATGATGCTGCGAACCTGCAATAGATCAGTTCTTTTTTACCAGGTATAGCTAGGCTGTCCAACGATCCCAGTGCGGGATACGCCCAGGCTACGAGCTGTGGCCGCCGCTAGGGGGCGCTACCGGCCTTGAGGCGCAGGGCGTCGACCTCGCCGATGGTTCCCATGACGACCAGCGTCATGCCGGGCTGGAGGATGAAGTTTGCCCCCGGGTTGTAGGTGTAGGTCACGTCGGCAGCATGGCGAACAGCCAGGACCAGGATGTCCTTCATGCGCAACTCCTGCAGGCTGCGCCCAACAAAGGTCGAAGCCTCCGGGACATCGACCTCGTCGATGCGCGTGTTCGAACGATCCTTGCGCATGTCGTCCAGGAAGCGAACCACCTTGGGACGCAAGAGCTCCGACACCATGCGCAAGCCGCCGATGTAGTTGGGCGAGACCACCGTGTCGGCGCCAGCCTTGCGCAGCTTCTCGAGCACGCGCAAGTCAGAGCCGCGGGCGACGATGCGGACCTTGGGATTGGCCTGCCGGGCGCTGATGGTTAGGTAGAGGTTCTCTTTGTCGCCAGGCATGGCCGCCACCACGCCCCGTGCTGACTTGATGTTGGCCTTCTCGAGAATGTCGTCATCGGTGGCGTCTCCGACAATGCACATGGCCTTGGGGTGGGTCTCGCTGTACAGCTCCACCGCCTCCGGATCGATGTCGATGAGGACGGTGTCGATGTTGTAATCGACCAGCTCCTGCAAGACGTGCCTACCGGTTGAGCCCGCGCCGCAGACGATGATGTGGTTGGTAAGCTTGTCGATGTTCTTGTACATACGAGTCTCCTTGAAGGCGCGCTGCAGGTCACCTTCGATGATGATCGCGGTCAGCGTGGATGCAAAATACAGAAAGGTGCCGACGCCGGTGACCAGCATGGCCATAGCAAAACTGCGCGCATGCTCGACGCCCGCCATGCCCGGCAATTCCGAGAAGCCGACGGTGGTCAGAGTAATGACCGTGAAGTAGAAGCACTCGTAGGGCGACCAGCGTCCCCCGCCCAGGATGTACATGCCAAGGCTCGAAGCCGCCACGACCAGCATGATGGCCAGCGTCGCTGTCGCCAGGCGTGTGCGCAGTTCTTCCACCGGCGCATGCTAGCTTGATTATTGACTTTGACGCGAGATTTCGGCGCCGCTACACTGCGCCACCATGAGTTCCCTGAAAAGCTATCTGTCGGGTCGTTGGGTCGAAGGCACGGGCGAGGCCAGCAAGCTCCTCAACCCCTGCACCGAGGAGGTGGTAGCCGAGATCAAG
Organism: Kofleriaceae bacterium; assembly: GCA_024642805.1. Lineage (GTDB taxonomy): Bacteria > Myxococcota_A > Polyangia > Haliangiales > Haliangiaceae > NORP324. Next base: position 3,966 of record JAHEAK010000525.1, read on the forward strand.
AGCGGCGGCCTGGACATGGCCGCTGCCATGGACTTCGCTCGCACCCGCGGCGTGGCCGGTCTGCAAGAACTCAGCTTCGCCGAGCGTGGGCAGATCCTGCAAAACATGGCCAAGGCCATGCACGAGGGTCGCGAAGAACTCATCGAACTGGCCATTCAAAACGGCGGCAACACCCGCAGCGATGCCAAGTTCGACATCGATGGTGCCAGTTTTACCCTGGCCGCCTACGCCGATCTTGGCGCCAAACTGGGCGACACCAAGATCATGGTCGACGGCGAGGCGGAACAGATCGGTCGCACCGCGCGCTTCGCCGCTCAGCACATTCGCCTGCCGCGCGCCGGTGTCGCCGTGCACATCAACGCTTTCAACTTTCC
>JAHEAK010000526.1 GCA_024642805.1 Kofleriaceae bacterium
CAACAGCGCCGTCCCATGGTATCGCGCGCGTCACCATGGGACGGCGCTGTTGCGAGAACATGACCCGCATGAGTGCAGGGGAAGCTGCCTGGGCGGCTGTCGAGAGCTTGCAGGCTCGTGTGGCTGGGCGGGGTGGCATCATTAGCATCTCCAAAGAGGGCGTGCCGGGCATCGCCCAGAACACCGAGGTCATGCCCTTCGGTATCGGCCGCCTGGTCGATGGCCTTCCTCAGGTGGCGACCGCAGCGGGTGCTACGCGCGCAAGCGATCCTCGCGAGCTCTTCGAGACCCAGGGCTGAGCCTCGACACGCGCGACGAGCCGCGAGCCGAAGCCGCGAGCCGAAGCCGCGAGCTCCCGGCGCTGCACTCCGGCGTGGGCAGGGCGCAAGTCTTAAGGAGCGGCGGAAGGTGCGACTGCAGGCGCCTTGGCCGCCTTGGCTGCGGGGCTTGCGGCGTCGGCGCTCAGCTGCGGGGTCTTGACGCTTTCGGCATCTCCGCGCCCCGTGGTCTCGACCTCGAGCTTGCCGTCGGGATGAGCCGTAACCACGACGTTGCCGTCCCAGCCCGTGGCATAGAGAGCGCGATCGATGACGCGCGCCTCGAATTCCGATGGCGTTTCCTTCCAGGCGCCGCGGCGACCGACCATGACTTCCTTGGGCTGCTCGCGCATGGCGCTCACGCCGTAGCTATCGTCTAAGAGCTGGTCGACGCTGTTGACGTTGGGGTGGCCGAAGCTGCGTGCCGTGAACTCCGGCCAGGTCTTGAGATGCCGTTCGTAGGGGCCCATGGAAATCACAGCCACCTTGGGCGTTACGTAGGAAATCCATGCGGCTCCGGTCGAGTTGCGCGAACCGTGGTGCGCCACTTGATAGATGTCGGCGTCGAGGAGAGCGAGGTGATCTTTGTACTGCTTGCTCATCCAGGCAATGGAGAGCAGCTCGAGGTCGGCGGCCAGAAGCACACTGCTCTTGCCGTAATCGATGCGCAGAACCACGCTGTCGTTGTTGGCGTTGAGACCCTTTTCGCTGCGGCCGATGCGCATGCCCCAAAGCGCGCGAATCTTGGGATCCACCGGGCTGGCGGAGCAGGCGGCGACGGGATCGACGATGTCATTGCTGAGCCCATCGGAGCCGACGTCTTCGCTGCTGATGTCGAGGTGACCAATGGGTAGCTCGCGCGTCTTGGAGCCCTTCTTGGCCCGCGCTTGGTTGCGAGCCGCGACCTCTTGGTTGTGTTGGAAAAGCCAGTTGTGCATCTCGATCTGCGGCTTGCCGCCGATGTCCTCTTGCACGTCGCCGTTGTCGATGATGTTGCGAATGCGAAAGTTGGCGAGCACGGCCGGAATCGAGCGCGTGTGATCGATGTGCGGGTGCGAGATGACCAGCGCATCGAGGGTCTTGTTGAGATCGCGTCGACGCTCGAAGAATGCCTTCAAGTAGGCCACCAGCTGCGGCTCGGAGTCGAACTGATCGTTGAGTTCGCCGCCGGTGTCGACGAGAATGGCGCCGCAGGGAAACTCAACTAGGGTTGCCGAGCCCTGGCCGACATCGATGAAGTGCACGTTCATCGCGTCACTGCTGTCGACCTTGCCGGTGGCAAGGGTTTCGCGAGCGGGCCCCTCCTCCTGGCCTTGTTGCAGGTAGTCTGCGTAGCTGCGTCCAGTGGGGGCTGGTGCGGGCGTTCCGTGGCCACCGCCGCAGCTGAGCGCGAGCAGGGCGGCGAGTACGGAGATCCGATGCATGAGCAAACGATACCGCGTGGGAGCAGGAGGGTAAATGCTAGAACCGGCGCGAGCCATGACCAGATCTTTGGCCTGCCAGCCCTGCCTCCGCGCTAGTCTCGGCTGCTGGGCCCAAAGGCCCAATCGCTGGCCACATGCGCGCTGCTCGTGCCCGAGAATCCGACCCGGTGCAGTGAGACCTCGCCGCTCTGGCCAAGGCTGTTGACGGGCGCCGGTGCAAAGCTTGCGCACGCGGGTCCGCCCGTGGGCTTGGCATCATTGAGGTTGTCATCACGTTCGACGTAGTCGAGGAAGTTCGCGCAGGTGCTCATGTTGCACGCGCCCGTGCACAGGGCTGTGAAGCCGCGCTCGTTTGGCAGGTCGAGGAAGGACACCCCGGCGTCGATCTCGTTGGCCGCGTAGGGACCGCTGTTGACCTCCACCCAGCGCAGCACGCCACCAGAGGGCAGGTTGGTGCCATTGGCAAAGAGGAAGCTTGCTGCTGCGCTATCCAGGGAGGGCTTGTGGCTCAGCCCAAGGCCGCCCAGATCGGCGCTGCAGGCACCGCGATTGCCAACCTCGACAAAGTCGTCGATGCCGAAACCGATCTCGTTGAGCACGATGTCTTCGCTGCCCGTCTTCACTCGCAAGTTGAAGTTGGAGACGGCACCAGCAAAGCCATCGACGACGATGAAGTAGGTGGTGCCCGCCACCGCGCTCCAGCGCGATCGCTCACTGGTGGTGCCCGCTCGTGATGAGGATCCGCCTGGGACGCAGGCCATGCTCGATAGCGGATCGCAAAGGCCGGGAACGGTCGTTGACGCTTTGATCACCAAAAGGTCGAGGTCGGCGCTCAGGCCGGTCAATTCGGCAGTTGCCATGCCGGTGGTTGGCGCGACGAAGGTGTAGACAATCTCGGGGCCGGTCAAGGCAAAGGAGCTGCACTGCCAGTTGTCGACCAGATCCGCGGACCCCGATGCGCTGTTGGATGCGCTGATGAGACCACCGCAGCTGATGGTGGCGGCGGCGTCGCAGAGCAAGGTGCAGGAGACGCCGTCGCCGATGTGCCCAGGAGGGCAGTCCTGGCACTGAAAGCCAACCTGTGGGGCGGGATTGTCTGAACAGCTCAGACCTTCGAAGCAAGGATCGCCCGCGCAGCCATCGATGTCAGTGCAGGTAAAGCCATCGCCCTCGTAGCCGGTTGGGCAGGTGCCACAAGTAAAGCCAGTCGCTGGCGGTGGGTTGTCGACACACTGCGCGCCGGGGAAGCAGGGATTGCCGTCGCAGCCATCGACATCGGTGCACACCACGCCGTTGCCAAAGAAGCCGTCTGGGCAGGCGCCGCAGCTGAAGCCATCCTCAGGGGCTGGCAGGTCGGTGCACTCGACACCGAGGAAACAAGGACCAGCGGCACAGCTGTCGATGTCAGTGCAGCTCTGGCCGTCACCTTCGAGGCCGCTCGGGCAGTGGCCGCAGCTAAAGCCCTCTTCGGTGTCGGTGCACTCGACGCCGGCAAAGCATGGATCGGCATCGCAGGCTGAGAGCAGCAGGTCGGCATCCGGCGCGTTGGTATCCGCATCCGCAGCTTGGCCACCGGCGTCGGGGTTGTTCGAGTTATTTGTGCCCTGTGCGCACGCGCTAATGAGGAGCAGCGCGAAAGCGAGTACAGGAAGCGGGGCTGCGGTGAAGGGGCGGCGGGTTGCCATGCGCCGACCATATATTGGCTGGCCGCAAAGGCCAAAGGCCAAAGTCACCTCGCCGCCTCGCTCACTAGCGAAGATTGATGATTTCGCCCTCGCGAAGATCTATGTGCTCGGCTTGTGGACGCTTGGGCAGCCCTGGCATGCGCAGAATGGTGCCCGTCATCACCACCAAGAAGCCCGCGCCGGCGTTTGGCAAGACATTGCGAACCTGCACGCGAAAGCCCTCTGGCCGTCCCAAAAGCTTTGCGTCGTCGGAGAGCGAGTTTTGGGTCTTGGCGACGCAGATCGGCAAGGTGTCGAGACCAAGTCGCTCGATCTGGCGAATGTCGCGCTCGGCGGTGTCGGTGAGATGAATGCCGGCTGCTCCGTAGATGTGAACCGCGACCTTGCGGATCTTTTCAGCAACCGAGTCGCTGAGCTCGTAGACAGGCTTGTGGGGCGTGGAGCCTTCCTCTGCCAGGGCAATGACTTCTTTGGCGAGGGCCTCGGCCCCGGCGCCGCCGTCGGCAAAGTGGGTGCACACCGCTGCGCGCACGCCTTTGTTGCTGAGGCTGTCGAGCACGGTCTTCACCTCTTGGTCGGCATCTTGATCGAAGCGGTTGAGTGCGACCACGGCCTTCTTCCCGAAGTGAGCAATGCTGTCGAGGTGCTTGTCGAGGTTGGCAAGCCCGCGCGCGACAGCCTCTGGATTGGGCGTGTCGAGAGCGTCGGGCTTGACGCCGCCGTGGAGCTTGAGTGCCCGTACCGAGGCGACCAACACCACGAGAGCCGGATCCAGCTGCGCGCTTCGACATTTGATGTCAAAGAACTTTTCTGCTCCGAGGTCGAAACCAAAGCCGGCCTCGGTGACGGCCCAATCTGCGTGATGCAAGGCAGTGCGGGTCGCCATGACACTGTTGCAGCCATGAGCGATG
>JAHEAK010000527.1 GCA_024642805.1 Kofleriaceae bacterium
CGCAACCCTCAAGACCGAATGGGGCGACATCGAAACCGTTCTAAAGATGGCTGGCGACGGCGCTCTCATCAGCGCGGCCACCGGTTCCACGGGCTCTCTACGAGTCGAACCCGATCGCCTCAAAGAGCGCTTTGCGGCCCCCGAGCTGCCCGGTCACAGCAGCATTCCCGTCAGCGGCGAGGGAAACATTCTGGTCATCAAGGACACGACCCGAGAGCCACCGCCAGCGCTCGGAGGTCAATCGGTCAGCCTGAGTAGCCACGGCTGGCGCGTACAATTCGATCGAGCGAAGCCGACCCTCAGCCGTCAACTAATTGCGCTAACCAGCCAGGTCGACTCCATGCTCAGCGATTCCCACGACGCGCCCGGGGCAGGTGCGGGCGATGCCCTCGAGCTTGGCCGCGGTGACTGCACCGCGCATGCCGCCCTCTTCGTCGATCTGGCTCGAGAGCAAGGCGTCGAAGCCAAGCTCGTTACCGGCTTTCGGGTCAGTGGCAACGAGCTCGTTCGACACCGATGGGTTGCCGTTCGCCAGGGAGACAACTGGGTGCAAGTGGATCCAACTTTCAACGAGGCGCCCGTCACCCCTGGGCAGCACCTGGCCCTGGCCATTCACGGTGCTAGCACGGCTGAGATTGCCCTGGTCGACGAAGCCGTGTTCCTCGGCTTTGCCAAAGCCAGCGCGACGTGGGAGAACACCTCGGTCGCCGGCCGATGAAATCCGCTCTCCACATCGCTGCACTGCTCTGCCTGAACACCTTGATGGCGAGCGCATGCGGCAGCGATCCCGCCGAGAGCGAGCTTGACGCCAGCTCGGCCGATGCCACCACGAGCGCCGATGCCTCGCTCGCCTGTCAGCGAGAGGGCTTTGTGCTCGACTCGCAGCGCGCCGAGCGCGACGACGATTTGGGCGTGCTCTTCTACACCGCGTCGCGAGGCAGTGCGCCGACGATCGAGTACCTCACCATCGATCTCTACTTTAGTCTTGGCGCCGTCGATGGCCCGCAAGAGTTTAGCCTCAGCGGCGAGAACCTGGCCGACTGCAACACCTGTGTTCTGATGCGCAGTGAGTGCGACGCAGACGGCTGCGCCAATGGCAAGTCCTACCTGGCCCAGTCAGGCACTCTCTCCCTCAGCTCGGTGGGAGCGATTGGCAACAATCTACAGGGCAGCCTGCAAACGGCCCGCTTTGCCGAAGTCACCATCAGCGGCGACCTGCAGACCACCCTTGTGCCCGGCGGCGAGAGCTGGTGTGTCGACGAGTACGTCTTCGATGCGCCAGTGACCGCTCCCCAGTAGTCGAGGATCGTAGTGGCGACCGCGCGCCACCGTGCGCGACCGCGCGCTACTGCGCGCCACTGGGCCTGGCTCGACTGGCATGCCCTGTCGATTCGGTGTTCAATGGCACGCATGATCCGAGTCTGCTTCGTGTGCCTTGGCAACATCTGTCGCTCGCCAACAGCCGAGGGTGTCATGCAGCACCTGATCGGCGAGGCCGGTTTGCAGGAGCTCATCGAGGTCGATAGCGCGGGCACCGCGGCCTATCACAGTGGCGAGAAAGCGGATTTGCGTTCGCGCCAGGAAGCCAGTCGCCGAGGCATCGAGCTCACCAGTCTGGCCCGGAAGTTTCGTCGCTCTGACTTTGCCCACTTCGATTACGTCATGGCCATGGACCAGAGCAACTACGACGACCTATCCACGCTCATGAATTCCGCCGATGACGCCGAGCGACTCTTCCTCTTGCGCTCCTTCGACTCCGCCAGTCCTGTGGGCGCCAGCGTTCCCGACCCCTACTACGGCGGTCCCGAAGGTTTTGCCGAGGTCTTCGAGATTTGCGAAGCGGCGTGTCGAGGGCTGCTCGCCCATCTGCGCAGCGCGCACCAGCTGCCTGGCGGGCGAGTGGGTTAGCGCCAGTGCGCGTGCGTGTGCAGCGAGCGGTCCGTCAGTCCTTGGGCGAAGAGCTGGTCGCGCTGCGTGAGCTGCACGGAGGCTGTATCAATGCCGCTTACGCCTGCCAGTTGCAATCGGGTAGGCAGGTCTTCCTCAAGTACAACCAAGCCGGTGACCCGCGTATCTTCGAGGTCGAAGCGCGCGGCCTGGCCTGGCTAGCGCAAGCCGGTGCACTGCGTGTTCCCGAGCTCATCGCGGTAGCGAGCGATCACCTGCTCCTCGAGTACATAACTCCTGCTCGCCCTCACCCTCGCTTCGATGAAGAGCTCGGTCGCGGCCTCGCTCGCGTGCACGCTTCGGGTTCGCCAGGGTTTGGATGGGGCGAGTCGGGTTTCCTCGCCACCCTTGCCCAGGACAATCACGCAGAGGTGAGCTGGCCTGTGTTCTATGTCGAGCGCCGCCTGCGACCACTCTGGCAACTCGCAAGGACTCGCGGATTGGCGCCACAGTCGTGGGATGAAAAGTTTGAGCGGCTCTTTGCCAAGATGGATCAACTGGTCGGTGATGCGGAGGCACCCGCGCGCCTGCATGGCGACCTGTGGAGCGGCAACCTTCACTGTGATGAAGCGGGTCAGCCCGTGCTCATCGATCCAGCGTGCTATGGCGGGCATCGAGAAATCGATCTGGCCATGCTCTGTCTCTTCGGCACACCCAGCGAGTCTTTCTTCGGGGCCTATCGCGAGCAATGGCCACTGCAAAGCGAGTTCGAAACGCGCATGCCTCTGTACCAGCTCTACCCGCTTCTCGCACATCTGCTGCTTTTTGGCAGCAGCTACGCCAGCCAGTGCCAGCGCGCGCTTGAGACCTATCTCTAAGGTCCGCTAGACTGCCAGCGTGCAGGAGCTGGTAACGCGCGGCCAAGAACTTCTCGAAAAACCTGGCATGTTGAGCGCACTCATCATGATCGGCTCGGTGATCGTGGCCTGGCTAGCCGAGGTCATCATCAGTCGCTCGCTCGCCGCCTTTGCACGCAACACGACGACAGAGCTCGATGACCACGTCATCGCCGCCCTGCGCAAACCTATCTTCTTCAGCGTCATCCTGTATGGCGTGTTTTGGGCCACCGAACCGCTCGACCTGCCCGAGCGCGCCTCCTGGGCCCTGCGCGGCTTGCTGCAAACGGTCGCGGTTCTGATCTGGACCGGAGCCGCCTTTCAGCTCAGCAGCCTGATCCTGCAGGCCTTCAGCCGTCGGGCCTCGCCCGACTCGGTTCTGCAACAGCGCACCCTGCCCCTCTTCGACATGGCCATCAAGGGCGCGACCTTTGGCATCGCCGTCTACTTCCTCTTCCTGTCCTGGCACATCGATGTGACTGCCTGGCTGGCCTCTGCTGGCGTCATCGGCATCGTCGTTGGCTTCGCGGCGCAAGACAGCCTCGCCAACCTCTTCGCGGGCATCTTCATCATCGCCGATGCGCCTTACAAGGTCGGCGACTTCATTCTCTTAGATGGCGGCGTACGTGGCCGAGTCACTCGCATTGGCTTTCGTTCGACTCGGATTCTCACCGTGAGTGATGTCGAGGTGACCGTGCCTAACTCGGTGATCGGCTCGAGCACCATCACCAACGAGGCCGGCGGACCGAGCACCAAACAGCGTATCGGCGTCAGCGTAGACGCCGCCTATGGGAGTGACGTCGACAAGGTGCGCGAGGTACTCCTGCAGTGCGGCGATGGCATCACGGGCATAAGTAACGCTCCGACCCCAACGACTCGATTCCGGGCCTTCGGGGCCTCGGGCCTGGCCTTTGAGCTCCTGGTGTGGATCGACGAGCCAACCGAGCGCGATCGAATCCTCGATGCTCTGCACGAGCGCGTCTACAAGGCCTTCCATGCAGCCAAGATCGAGATTCCCTACAGCAAGCACGACTTGTACATCAAAGAGATGCCCGCGTCGTCGAAGCCATAGCAGGCTGCTGAACAATTCAGCAATCACGCGCTAGCTGTGCTCAAACTGCTGGTGCACGGTTGATTTGTCGGTGGACAATGCCGTGCCATCGGTAGCACCGCCACCAGGGTGGCGATGGCTTTTGTGTCGTAGCCGGTCGCCTTGGTTAGCTTGACGATTCGAAGCAGGTTGTGAGCGGCGCCTGCCAAGTACGAGAGGTGGTTGACTCGATCGACTCCTCGAAGTCGAGCTCGCTTGATTCGGCCTCGCATGTCACGTTCAAAGATCGAAGGTTGTTCTTCTCTCGGCCGCGCATGTCTATGTAGATCCTGGCCGGCCCACCAATAAAAGGTCTTTCTATCTGCGTCGCCTGGGCTGGCATGGGTCCAGTGGTCAGCGCAAATGCGCAGCCGGCAACCACGATGGCACTCGCACAGACCAAGCGAAGACCTCAGTCCCCAATCGGCGAGGACTCTTTGCGCACGGCCACTGCGGCCCT
>JAHEAK010000528.1 GCA_024642805.1 Kofleriaceae bacterium
CTCGGGCACGGTCGCGGCGCTGGCCGAGGCAGCCGTGCGCAGCGAAGCGATGTCCCGAGCCGTCGCGCCCTTGCGGGTCGAGCTCTTACCGGCATCGCTGGCCAACGACATCGAGGCAGGCGACAAGTCGCGCCGCGTCAAGGCCTTCACCGAGGGCCGGTCGAGCTTCCTGTTCACGGTGAGCGACAGCAGCTACGTCTACTCCCTGCCCTTGCGCGCTAGCTCCAAGACCATGCTCGAGGGCTTCGAAGTCCTCGGCTCCCTCGACGTCTCGGTCGATGCCCGCTTCTTGGCAACGGCTCTGCGCGATGACCTGTGGCGCACCCTGCCCGTCCTGGCCGGCATCGTGGTCACGGTCTTTTTGGCCGTCCTCTACCTAAGCCGCTCGCTGGTGAGCGATCCTATCGCCAAGCTCCTCACCGGCGTCGACGACGTCGCCCACGGTGACTTAAGTCGCGTCCTCCTGGCCGATCGCGAGGACGAGATTGGTGATCTAGCCGCGCGCTTCAACGAGATGACCTATTCGCTGCGCGAGTCGCGCACCGAGACCCTGCGGCACAACACCACCCGCGCCGCCCTCGAGCAGAAGCTCTTCCAGACCGAGAAGCTGGCCACCATCGGCCAGATCGCCGCCGAGATTGCCCACGAGGTCGGGACCCCACTCAACGTCATCTCCGGGCGTGCCAAAGGCATTTCTAAGAAGTCTTCCGATCCGGAGACCGTCGAGAAGAACGCCACCATCATCGCCGAGCAAGCCGCGCGCATCACGCGCATCATTCAGCGCCTCCTCGACTTCTCGCGTCGCAAGGTCGGCACCGAGGAGGACGAGCTGGTCAATCTCAACCTGGTCACCCTGTCGACGATGGAGTTTCTGGAGAGCAAGTTGGCCGCCGCCCACGTCAAGCACAAGCTCAACCGCGCCGAAGCGCTGCCGGCCATCAAGGGCAACCCCGACCACATCTTGCAGATCATGACCAACCTCGTGCTCAACGCCACCGAGGCCATGAGCAAAGGCGGCGGCGAGCTCAGCGTCGAGACCGCCGAGGTCACCCGCAGGCGCCCGGGCCTCGAGGTCGCGCCCGAGCTGCCCTGCGTGGTGGTCACGGTCTCCGACACGGGCCCTGGCATTCCCGAAGAAGACCGCGAAAAAATCTTCGAGCCCTTCTACAGTTCCAAGACCGGCGAGGGTGGCACCGGCCTGGGTCTGGCCGTGGTCCACGGCCTGGTCAAGGCCCACGATGGCTGGATCGAGCTGACCGAGGCCAAGGGCGGCGGCTCTTGTTTCTCTGTGTACTTTCCAGCAGCCGACAAATTCGCGTAAAGAGCTATCCTAGGTCTGCCACTCCATGAGCTCTTCGCCCTCACCATCTGCCGTCGACCTTCGAGCGCGAGCCCGCGTGCTGGTGGTCGAGGACGATGACGCCATGCGTGACCTTTTGGTCGAGGAGCTGTGCGACGCCGGCTATCAAGTGGTCAGCGCCCCGCACGGGCGCGCCGGCGTGGACGTCGTGCTCGGCACCCCCATCGATCTGGTCATCACTGACCTGCGCATGCCCGACGTCGATGGCTTCGACCTCATCCGCGACGTGCAGGCCACCAGGCAAGCGCCGCACATCGTCATGATCACGGCCTTTGGCTCCATCGAGACCGCCATCAAGGCGGTCAAGCTGGGCGCCTTCGACTACATCACCAAGCCCTTCGAAATCGAGGAGCTGATCTTGGTCGCCGACAAGGCCCTCAAGGACCGGCAGCTGCATCGCCACATCCAACACCTTCAGCGCGAAGTCGAAGGCAAGTACCGCTTCGGCAACATCGTCGGCGAGTCCGACGGAATGCAGGAAGTGCTCAACCTGGTCACGCGCATCTCGACCTCCGAGGCCTTCGTGCTCATCACCGGCGAGAGCGGCACCGGCAAAGAGCTCATCGCGCGCGCCATTCACTACAACTCAGCGCGCGCCGGCAAGCCCTTCGTCGCTGTCAACCTGGCCGCCGTCCCGCAGCAGCTCATCGAGAGCGAGCTCTTTGGCCACAAGCGCGGCGCCTTCACCGATGCCCACTCCGATCGCGATGGCCTCTTTCACGAGGCCAACGGCGGCACCCTCTTCCTCGATGAGATTGGCGAGCTGGCTCTCGAGCTACAGGCCAAGCTCTTGCGCGTCTTGCAGGAGCAAGAGGTGCGGCCCATCGGTTCGTCCAAAGTCGAGAAGGTCGACGTGCGCGTGGTCGCCGCCACCAACCGCGACCTGGAAGAGATGATGAGCCAGGGCAGCTTTCGCGAGGATCTCTACTATCGCCTCAACGTCATCGACGTGCGCTTGCCGCCCCTGCGCAACCGCGTCGACGACATCTTGCCCATCGCCGAGCACCTCCTGCGCCGCCACAGCGAAAAGTCCTCGCCGCCGCGCACCATTCGCCTCAGCCCCGAGACCCAGCGCATCCTGCTCGGCTATCGCTGGCCAGGCAACGTGCGCGAGCTGCAGAACACCATCGAGCGCGGCCTGGCCCTGTGCCGAGGCGATGTTATCGAAGCCGAAGATCTGCCGCAGGCCGTGCACGAGACCCGCGACATCGACTATTTGAGCCCGGCGGTGGCCAGACGCCTGAGCATGGCCGAGCTCGAGCGCGACTTCATCCTGCTGGTTCTCGACGATGAGGGCGGCAACAAGACCCGCACCGCGCAGCGCCTGGGCCTGGACCGCAAGACCCTGTATCGCAAGCTCGAAGAGTTCGCCAAAGATAGCAAAAAGCCCGAGGCCTGAGCCCACGGGTCAGCGGCCGCCAGCCGTTGGCAGCGCGCTTTTCTGGATATAGGATGCCCGCACTTTGAGCGGCCCAGCGATGAAACAAACACCCTTGGTGGCGGCGCATCGCGCGGCCGGAGCTCGCCTGATCGACTTTGGTGGTTGGGAGATGCCCGTGCAATACAAGCTCGGCATCCTCAAAGAGCACAAGGCCGTGCGCGAGAACGTCGGCCTCTTCGACGTGTGCCACATGGGCGAAGTGTCCTTGCGCGGCCCCAAGGCAGCCGAAGCGGTGCAAGCCCTCATCACCGGCGACGTGCACAGCCTCGATGATGGCGCAGCGCTCTACACCCTGATGTGTCTTGAAAACGGCGGCATCGTCGACGACTGCATCGTCTACCGCCGCAGCGACAACGACTACCTCATCATCCTCAACGCCGCCAATCGCGCCAAGGACTACAACTGGATCTGCGATCACGCACGCGGTGCCGAAATCGTCGATGAAGGCGATGACACCGGCCTCATTGCCGTGCAAGGACCCAACGCGGTGGCGCTGGTCGACAGCCTCTCGCCCGCCGAGCTTGCCAAGGTCGATCGCTTTCACTTTGCCATGGCTGACGTCGCCGGCGTGCCCTGCATGGTCGCTCGCACTGGTTACACGGGCGAAGACGGCTTCGAGCTGGCCTGCCCGGCAGCCAAGACCGAAGCGCTGTGGAACGCGCTCCTCGAAGGCGGCAAGGATGTGCAGCCCATTGGCTTGGGCGCCCGCGACACCTTGCGCCTCGAAGCCAAGCTCAGCCTCTATGGCAACGACATCGACGAGACCACCTCGCCCCTGGAAGCGGGCCTTGGCTGGGCTGTCAAGCTCGACTCCGGTCCCTTCGTCGGCAGCGAAGCCATCGCCAAGCAAAAGGCCGAGGGCGTCTCGCGCAAGCTGGTCGGCATGATCCTCGAGGGCCGCGGCATCGCCCGCCACGGCTACGACATCGTCGATCGCAGCCGCACAGGCAACCAGGTGCTTGGTCAAGTCACCAGCGGCACCACCGGACCGACCGTTGGCAAGGCCATCGCGCTCGGCTACGTGCCCACCGAATACGCCAAAGGCGGAACGACCTTCGCGGTCGACTGTCGCGGCAAAGATATCCCTGCAACGGTCCACGTGGGCCCCTTCTACAAACGGAGCTAGTCATGGCTGAAATTCCTGAGGACCTGAAGTACACCAAAGAGCACGAGTGGCTGCGCGCAATCGACGGCGGCTACCAAGTGGGCATCACCGCATTTGCTGTCGAGCAGCTGGGCGACGTCACCATGGTCGAGCTCCCCGAAGTCGGCGAGAGCCTCGAGCGCGAGCAGGTCTTTGGCACCGTCGAGAGCGTCAAAGCGGTCTCGGATCTCTTTGCTCCCATCTCGGGCACCGTCACCAAGCTCAACACCAGCCTCGATGACACCCCCGAGTCCGTCAACGAGTCGCCCTATGGCGCCGGCTGGCTATTGGAGCTCAAAGGCAGCGACGAGAGCGAGCTTGACGAGCTGATGAGCGCGAGCGAGTACGCCGCGTTCTGCGCCGAAGACGAATAGCGGCGGCACTCT
>JAHEAK010000529.1 GCA_024642805.1 Kofleriaceae bacterium
CCATCGCTGATGGCTGCGACATAGCGGCGCAAGCTGCCCTGCATGAGCAGGCCGGCAAAGAGAAAGAGCAAGTTGACCGTGTTGATCTCGAGCTCGCGCGCGCCGTTGTAAATGGTGGCGCCAACCATCGCCAGGCCCATCGCGCCCAGACAGCGCCCTGGCCAGGCACTCTCCTGCAGCCACGCCACGGGCGAGTCGATGATCACCGCGGCGCTCTCCTCCGCAGGCATGGCGGGCAGATCGGCGGTTTGAAAGGTAGCGGGCTCAGCAGGGACCAGCGCCCAGAAGAGCAGCGGAATCAAGACCACCAGACTGCCCGTGACCACCAGGTTGGTGGGCGAGAGAAGCATCGAGGCCAGCGAGACATCGACCGCCCAAGGCGCGCCATCGCCACCGGCGACTTTGAGTGGCGCGGATCCAGACAGGCCACCATGCCACACGGCCATGCCGGCATAGGCGGCTGCACCCAGCAATGGATAGTGCAGATCGAGAGCGCGGGCGCGAGCGTGCCTGCCAATCTCCCTGGCCAAGAGCGCGCCGACGATGGCCCCGAGGCCCCAGTGGATAAGCGCGCTCAGACACGCGACCAGCGCAACCAGCGCGGTGGCTGCACCGGCGGAATTGGGAACTTTGGCAATGCCCACGATGGCGCGCTGCACTGGCGGGCTCAACGCCATCGCGTGGCCCGTCACCAGCACGAAGCACATCTGCAGAGCAAAGGCCAGGCCGCCACTGTTGGCAAAGCCATCGATCCAGGCCAGCGCCAGGTCAGAGGCGACATCGAGCCCCGCCATCCCGCTCCAGAGCATGCGAGCGCTGGCCAGCACCAGAACGAGGGCCGTCAGGAAGAGCGCGAGCACGAGGGGATCCGGCACCCAGCGGCTACTAAATCTATGCAGTGCGGATCCGAGCTTAGCCAGCATCGCGGCCGATGATAGCGTGCTATGAAGTCGGGGCCCACGCGGCGGTCGCCGCAAGCGCAGATTCAACACATGGACAATCGCAGCTACTACGATGATTTCTCCAACTGGTACGAGCGCGAGCGGGGTGCCGGTTACCACAAGATGCTCGACGATCTCGAGATCGGGCTGGTCGAGCGCTACGGCCGCGACAAGGACATCCTCGAGGCTGGCTGCGGCACGGGGTTGCTTCTTGATCGCGCCAAGCTCTTCGCTCGCACGGCAACCGGCGTCGATCTCAGCGGTGGCATGCTCAGCAAGGCGCAAGAGCGCGGCCTCTCGGTAACCCAGGGCTCCGTAACCGATTTGCCCTACAAGGACGAGAGCTTCGATCTGGTCTACTCGGTAAAAGTGTTAGCCCACATCGAGGACATCGAGGGTGCGCTTAGCGAAATGTCGAGGGTCACGCGCCCGGGCGGCTATGTGCTGGCCGAGTTCTATAACCCCTTCTCGCTGCGCTACCTGGTCAAGGCTCTCAAGCCGCCAAGTGCCATCTCGGCGGCCACCAACGACGAGGCCGTGTACACCCGCTATGACGGCCCCGGGCAGTTTCGCAAGTACCTGCCACGTGACCTTAGCTGGGCGGGCAGCCGGGGCGTGCGAATCGTGACCCCGGTGAGTCACGTGCACAAGGTGCCTGTGATTGGTGCGGCCTTCCGCGCGGCCGAGGGCCTTCTGGCTGACGCTCCTGTGGCTCGCAACCTGGGCGGCTTCGTCATCGCCATCTTGCGCCGCAACTAGAAGCTCTCGGCGGCCGCACAGGCACGAGGCACTTCGTCAGAGGCGTGGCCCTGCCCGCATGGCCTCTTATCTCTTGCTATGCTCTCGGGGTGGGACGGATTCTTGTCGTAGATGACGAGCGCTCGATGCGCGAGTTCCTCGCCATCTGTCTCAAGCGTGCTGGCCACGAGGTCTCGGTCGCCGAATCCGGGGACAGCGCGCTAGAGATCCTCGACCGCGAGAGTTTCGAAATCGTCATCACCGACCTGCGCATGCCTGGCGAAGTCGACGGGCTCAAGGTCCTCGAGACGGTCCGAAAGCGCGAGCTGGACACCGAGGTCATCGTGGTCACCGCCTTTGCGACCGCCGAGACCGCCCTGCACGCCATGAAGATTGGCGCCTATGACTACCTCACCAAGCCCTTTAAGGTTGATGTCATAAATGCCGTCATCGACAGGGCCCTCGAGAAGCGCTCCCTGGTCGAGGCCAACCTGGCCCTTCGCGAGCGCGTCTCCGGCCGCTACCGACTTGCCTCCATCATCGGCAAGAGCCAGCGCATGCAGCGCATCTTCGACATGGTCGGCAAGATTCACTCAACACGCACCAGCGTGCTTATTACCGGCGAGAGCGGCACTGGCAAGGAGCTCGTCGCCCGTGCGCTGCACTCGGAAGGTTCGCGCTCGGCCGCAGCCTTCGTGGCCGTCAACTGCGGCGCCATCCCGGAGAACCTCATGGAGTCGGAACTCTTCGGCCATGTGCGCGGTGCCTTCACTGGCGCGGTGGGCGACAAGCTGGGCCTGATGCGAGCTGCGGATCAAGGAACCCTCTTCCTCGACGAGATCGGTGAGCTGAGCCTCAACCTGCAGGTCAAGCTCCTCCGTGTCTTGCAGGAGCGCAAGGTGCGACCGGTCGGCAGCGAGGTCGAGTACGACATCGACGTGCGTGTGGTTGCCGCCACCAACCTCGAGCTGGAAAACGAGGTCGCGACCGGGGCCTTTCGCAGCGACTTATATTATCGCCTCAACGTGATCGAGTTGCGCCTGCCGCCTTTGCGCCAGCGCCAGGCAGACATTCCGTTGCTCGCCGATCACTTCCTTGCCATCCATCAGCGCGATAACGACAACGAGATCCGGGGTTTCAGCTCGGCGGCACGACGTGCTCTCGAGGCCTACCAGTATCCTGGCAACGTTCGCGAGCTCGAGAACATCATCGAGCGCGCGGTCACCCTCAGTGACGGTCCACTTATTGATGTGCAGGATCTTCCCGCCCCAGATGCCGCCGCCAGCTTCACACCAAGCTCCTTCGAGCTGCCAGAGGCGGGTGTGGATCTCGACCGAGTACTCTCCGACTACGAGCGCTCCATCGTGCGTCAAGCCCTCGAGCAGAGCGCCGGTGTGCGCAAGCGTGCCGCCGCCTTGCTTGGCATCAGCTTTCGATCCCTTCGCTACCGCCTCACCAAGCTCGGCCTCGACGAGAGCGAAGCCGGCCAGCCAAACGACGAGGATTGAGCGCGGTCTCTGGTCTTGCGAATGCGTCAGCAGCCGGGCCCACCTGTAGGTGGATGGCCCCTATGCAACGGCAAAGAGGGAACAAAATTTGTTCCCCCAAGTCGCTCGGGTGACAATTTGCGGCACCCAAAAAGCGTCGTGCCAGGCCGCGTGTCAGCACATCACTATCACTTCCATTACTTATGCAGCCCACTCCTCAAAATCACAATCGGTATGGCCGTTGCACAAGGGGAAGCGTGCTCGGGGGAGAACAGCGGGGCTTCACGCTCATCGAACTGATGGTCGTGGTGGCCATCATCGGTGTGCTCGCCAGCCTTGCTGTGGTCATGTTTGGTGGTGAGTCAAAGAAGGTGAAAGCCAAAACCGAAGTCACCGCGATGTTCGCCGAAATGCAAGTTCGTCAGAATGAGTACCGCGTGGAAGCGGGCGCCTACCTCAGCACCAATGCGGCCAACGACGAAGCCGACACCTGGCCTGCAGCCCCATCTACCGATGGCTCCAAGCAGAGTCTACTGCCCTATCCAGCCAACTGGAGCACCCTGCGCATCAAGCCCGACGCCGCGTCCGTTCGCTGTGCCTACGTGATGATTGCAGGCGAGGGCGGTGACGACACCAACGTTGGCACGATTGCGGCGAACGACTTTAACTACGTACCGCCCGCTATCGACTGGTACTACATGCTCGCGCATTGCGACATGGACCAAGACGCCACAACCGATTCCTACTACTTTCAGCGGTCCGACGACGACCGCCTCTACTTCCTAAATCAGGGCAACTAATCGTTTCAACAGCTGCGAGCATTCGGCTCTCAGTTGATATTTTTGAAGAACGCAGAAACACAGACACAGTCCAGGGGGAAAAAAGAAATATGCTAAACAGAATGAAGAAAAAAGCGCAGTCCGGCTTCACACTCATCGAGCTGATGATCGTTGTTGCCATCATCGGTATCTTGGCCGCCGTGGCTATCCCGGCCTTCATGAAGTACATCAAGAAGTCCAAGACGGCTGAGGCCAACCAGTTCCTCAAGAAGATGAGCGACTCGGCTCGTAACTACTACGACAACCCAGAGCGCGGTGGCGCGGTTGACGACCTCAACCCACTCAACGTCGCCAAGCAGTTCCCTGTCTCCGAGGCTCTCTCG
>JAHEAK010000530.1 GCA_024642805.1 Kofleriaceae bacterium
CTCGGGAGCACTCGCAGCAGGAGCGTCGTCGTCATCATCGTCATCGCCAGCGAAGTCATCATCATCGTCATCGTCGTCGTCTCCAAAGTCATCGTCATCATCTCCATCAAATCCATCTCCTGATTCCGACATGGCATCGGCTCCGACTCGATCGGAAGGGGCCGAGCGGGGACGCTTGCGACTGGTGGAGCGGCCCTCCACAAAAGCGCGACGGCGAGTCGTTCGCACGGGGGTGCGGGCCTGCTGGGGAGCGGCCACGCTCGAGCGAGTGATCCAACCGGTTCGACCATTCACACGTACCCGGTACCAGCGATCCTTGGTCTCGAGAATCTCGAGTTGAGCGCCCGAGCGAACCGTGGTGACCACCTGGGCTTGCTCGCCGGGCGCCGACATGAGGCGCGAGGAGCGTGTCGCCCGCGCGTCTTCGGCGTGAGCGCTGTGTGTCTGGGAAAGGAAACCGCTGGTCTCAACCACAGCAAGGCCAAGAACAACCGCGGCGACAGTGGAAAGTGAAAGCAAAATTCTCTTCATATTCAATGGTCCCGGTTTCGATGACAACGATACCAAGCATTCACAGATTCAACCTTCGTGCCGAACTGCCAA
Source organism: Kofleriaceae bacterium (assembly GCA_024642805.1). GTDB lineage: Bacteria > Myxococcota_A > Polyangia > Haliangiales > Haliangiaceae > NORP324. Next base: position 604 of record JAHEAK010000530.1, read on the forward strand.
GCGTCTTTTCTCAACGCGTTTGCGACGCTTAGCGTCGAAGGAACACCGTTCGTAGCGCGGATGCTCGGCAATTCTTACACAACCACATTTCTTACATGGGACTGAGTGCCGCGCTAACGGGCCTAGAGCCCCCGAGATCCTATTTTACATACGCCTACCCACACTCAGACCAACAAAACACGCGAGCGCTGCACTTAGCAGGGTCAGCGTCACGTAAAGACTCGCCATAGCAAGGCTTCGCTGCTCGACCAACTCAACGGTCTCGAGGGCAAAAGTCGAGTAGGTCGTAAACCCACCTAGGAAGCCAATGGTCAGCGCCATTCGCAGCCGAGAATCCATCTCGCCCCTGGCCGCGAAGGTGCCCATCAGAAAACCAATGAGCAGGGAACCGAGCACGTTGACGGCGAAGGTGGACAGCGGAAAGGCATTCCGGTGGAAGAGCCGCGCCACCCACGAGCCAAGCAAATATCGAGAGACGGAGCCCAGAGCGCCCGCTATGCCAATGTAGAGCACCGTCATTTTGCCAGCGCCAACACGTAGAGGTCATAGAGGAAGTGGCAGTACACGGCGTGGGCCAGGCTGCGGTAGTAAAAGATGGCCGAGAAAGCCAAGCCCGCGATCAAGCGATAGGTAAAGACCGACACTTCGAAAGCTTCGCCAGCGGCGCCGAGATGGTGAGCGATGGCAAAGGCGACGGAAGAGACAACGACGGCGATGATGATGGCCAATCGCCGCTCGAGGCCTAGCCTCATCAGCAACCAACCGCCAACGCCCATCAGGCCCAGTCTAAACACCAGTTCCTCGTGCACGCCGGCCCCTAGGGATATCACCAAGGCGCTTCCAAGCTGCGCGCTGTGCAGACTGAGACGGTGAAATCCGATCACGAAGAGATCTAGACCAACCATCCGATCCATCACGAAGACGATGAAGCTGCCGAGTGTCAGTGCGTAGATCGCTGACTCGAGAACGAGCGGAGTGACGTATTCCAGGGACAGGCGGTTGCGGCGATGCAGCCATGCAAGGAGCCCAAGATAGATGGCGCCGAGCCCAAGGTGGAGGAACACGTACTTGCTCACGTCTCGCCCGACCAGGGCGAAGAGAGCGCGGCTGACAAAGTCGACACCATTGGTGCCTGGTGTCAAAAGCAGGCCAATCTCGTAGAAGAGAAAGAGCGGGAAGACGATGAGCAGACTGCTGGCCACATGACCGTAGCCAAGGCCGATCGCCAAGGAGGCTGTGCGCTGACCCGAGCGCGCCATTAGTTCGAGGTCCCTCGCTTGCCAGAACCTTTGCCAGAAGCCTTGCCTGTCGCTTTGCCTGTCGCTTTGCCTGTCGCTTTGCCTGTCGCTTTGCCTGTCGCTTTGCCTGTCCTGGGCCCTGGCCGCTTCTTTCGGCGCTTCTTGATGGTTCCCTTCATTCGCTTGGCGGCTTCGGGGGTGGCGCTCAGCGGCATCACGGTGGCACTCACGGCCAAGTCCCAGTTGAAGAGGCGTCCTGCGACCCGCATCAGGTCCACGCTGGTGACCTTCTCGATCGACTCGGCGTAGTGAGCGTGCTCGTCGTAGGCCAGCCCGTAGGCGGCATGAAAGGCAATGGCCGATGCCACGGAGGAACGCCGCTGCAGCGACACTTCGTGGCTGCCAATCAAGTAGCGCTTTGTGCGCTCGAGCTCCTGCGAGGAGACCTCGCTTTGGACGAGCTTGTCGATTTCGTTTCGCAAGGCCTGGTACGCGTCGTCGGTCTTCTCGGGTGAGCAGCTGAGGTGAATCGCGACATAGCCCGGATCCAGCCCTTCGAGCGAGAAGGCACTGATCTGGTAGGCGAGGCTCTGTCGATCGCGCAGCTCGACGAAGAGCCGACCGCCCTGCCCTCCCAAGACGCTCGTGAGCAGCTCGAGGGCGTAGCGATCGGCGTCGTCAATGGTCAGCCCTGGAAAGCCAAGCACCAGGTGGGCCTGCTCGCGCTCCATGTAGCCAAAGACGGTCCGCGCGGTCTCGCTGCGATTGGCGAAGTCCTCGACCTGCTCCTTGCGAGGCAGTCGATGGCTTGCCTTCACCCCAGCGAATCGCGACTCGATGCGCGCAATCAGTTGTTTGGGGTCGACATCGCCGACGACTGCCATGGTCATGTCGGCGACTCGATAGTTCTTGCGATAGAAGCTGCGCAAGTCCTTGGCCGCCAGCCCAGACAAGGAGTCGACACTGCCCAGCGCGTTGAGCCGGTAGGGATGCTTGCGATACAGAGCCTCACGAAAGAGGCGGAAGGCCTGATGCTGTGGACTATCGAGCTGAGCTTCCACCTGGCTTATCTGCCGGCGCTTGCTGCGCGCGACCTCGCCCTCGTCGAAATGCGGATCCAGCAAGCAGTCAGTGAGCATGTCGAGGCCGCGCAGCCAGTCCTCGCTGAGCCACTCGGTGCGAATGCCAAAGGAATTGCGCCCGGCAAAGCCCGCCAGGGTGGCCGCCTTGCCATCGACCTCTTCGATGATTTCTTGGGCGCTGCGCCGACCGCATCCAAGGGTAAGCGTGCTGGCGATGAGCTCGGTGATGCCGCTATTGCCTGCGCGCTCGAGAATTTGCCCACCGCTCCACACCGCCCGGGCTGCCACGATGGGCACCGAAGGATCGCGTTTGATGATGAGTCTCATGCCGTTGCCAAGGCGATGCTCGACAAGTTCGCTCGCTGGCGCCTTCTTGACCGTCGCCGAGGGCTTACCAGAAGAACTCGCAGCAGCTTTCGCTCCCTGCATGCTCCCAGCCAGGGCCGACATGATGCTCTTGGCGGCCACGCGACGCTGGGCGCTGGTGGTGAGCTTGCCATTGCTTGGCACCAGCGCCGTGATCTGCATGCGTGCGGGATCGAGGTAGCGCTTGGCCGCCACGCGCAGATCGTCGGCACTCAGGGTGGCAAGTCGTCGCAAATAGCTGGCCTCGAAGGAGGCGTCACCCACCAGGGAGAGATAGCTGCCAGCCGACCGTGCCGCGCCTTCCGCGGTCTCGTTTTGGTAGACACTGTCGGTCTCGATGATGTGGCGGGCCTTCGCGATCGCCGAGGCCTCGAGAGGCGTCTCGGTGAGTCTCCGAAGATGAGAGCCGATGACGGGCACCGCGCGTCGCAACTTCTCTGGTTCGCTGCTGGCACCCAAGACAAACAGGCTGCCCTCCTTGAGGGCGTGCACGTAGGCATACACGCTGCGGCACAGCTCGCGCGTGCGCACCAAGTCTTGCGCGAGCAGGCTGGCGTCCCCCTGACCGAAGGCGACGCTCAAAAGATCCAGAGCGGCGAAGTCGAGCTCATCGACCGGCGGGGCGCGAAAGGCGATGGCGAGCTGGCTGTGGTGGATGTCAGCGGTTTCTAGCTGGGCGCTCGGGCCCGGAATGGCTGTTGCTCGCCTGCGCCGCTGCCCTGGCTTGCCTTCCGGAATACCGGAAAAACTCTTAGCAAGTCGCTTGCGCATGGTTTCGGGATCGAAGTCTCCCGCCACGACGAGCGCCATGTTGCCACCGTGATACCAGCGCTTCTGAAAGCTCTTGAGGTGACTGCGGCGAAAACGCGACACGCTCTCTTCACTGCCAATCACGGGTAAGGCATAGGGATGGTGCTCGAAGGCACTCGCGAACATGTTCTGGACCATCGATCGCAGTGGCTCATCGCGGCCCTGGCGAATCTCCTCGAGTATGACCTCGCGCTCGCGCTCGAGTTCCGTCGCGTC
>JAHEAK010000531.1 GCA_024642805.1 Kofleriaceae bacterium
TTCACCCGAGCCTTCAGCTCTCCGTTCTCGAGCAAGCGCAAAAGCCTATGTTGGTTGCGGCCGACACCATGAACTTCTGGATCGGGGGCGCTCGCAACGAGCTGGTGCGCACCTTGGAGAAGGTCCACACTCTCATCATTAACGACGAAGAAGCCCGTGAGCTCTCCGGTGAGTTCAACCTCGTGCGTGCGGCCGCCAAGATTCGCGCGATGGGTCCGACGGCACTGGTCATCAAGCGCGGCGACGCTGGCGCCATGCTCTTCTACGAAGGCGGCAACTTCTTTGCGCCAGCACTGCCTCTCGAGGAACCGCGCGATCCAACCGGCGCGGGCGACAGCTTTGCCGGCGGCTTCATGGGCTACCTGGCCAGCTGCTCGGGCGAGATTCACCCTGAGCAAGTGCGCACCGCGATGATCTACGGCAGCGTGATGGCCTCCTTCTCGGTCGAGCAGTTCACTCTCGACGGACTCAAAGGCCTGACGGCTCCCATCATCCAGGAGCGCTTCTCGCTCTTCCAAGAGCTCAGTCGTTTCGAGTCGTAGTCGGCAGCGCATGCTCGGGCTGCAGCGCAGCCTGAGCGCGCCCTCGTCCGCGCGCCTCTAGTCCTCGCTGGGCGTCGCGTCGTCTGTCGATGCAGGCGCCGTGTCGCCCGCTGTCTTCTTGCCCAGGAAATGCGCCATGACCCCAACGATGGGCAGGGTAGCAAAGAGCGAGAAAGCACTCGCGAGAAGCATGAGCCGGAAGCGGCCTTTCAGTGCCGCTGATGTGAAGTCTTCCCAGCGCAGGTAGTGGCCGTCGATGATGACGTTGGTGGCCTGATCGCCCAGCAGGTTGAAGGCGAAGAGGGCAAGGCCGACCGGCAGGTAGAGGACCACAAGCCAGGCCATTGGGGTGATGAAGATGGCCATCTTGTCCCAGGCCTCTTTCGGCTTGGGCCAGGCGAGCGCCGCTGCCAGGGGCAACAAGAGGAGGGGCAAGAACAGGTAAACCGTGCTGAAGAAGACCAGCGGATCTTTGTTGAACACGGTCTTGTAGATCGTGAAGGGGCTGGCCTTGCCAAGCTCGCCGTGCAAGTAGAAGCGCAGCTCGACCGGGATGGCGCTGTCGGAGGCCGCCATCGGTATGAAGAAACCGAGTATAGATAACACGGCGCCGGCAATCAGGAGCTTGCGCGCCACGTCACTCTGCGAGTCGAAGCAGCGCTGGATAAGACCCCAGGCCCCGACGACCATGCCCAGGCTAATGAGAGGCATGAACTTCTCTGGGCTTCCCGAAAGGTGACCGAGGAAGGGCAGGGTGCCGATACCAACCATGCCGGCTAGCACCAAAACGATGCTGCGCTGCCAGTTTTCCAGGGGAGCAAACGCGGCGGCCAGCGCCATAATCGCCGCCAGCACAGGAAACATCAGAGCGATGGTCGGAGCGTGATCCAGGGCTTTCCACGCAAAGAGCGAGTCTCGATAGTCACTCGACACGGGAATGAAGAAAGCGCCGAGCAGGAGGATGGTGCCAATGATGGCGATCTTGCGGATCGCATTGCCGTCTTCGAGAGCGTCGCGAGAGAAGCCGAGAAAACGCGAATGGGACAGGCTGCCGGCCGCGATGTCGGGTGCCACGACCGCGCTCATGTCCTGGCCCATCATGGCCATCAGATCGGGGTCGGTAAAATCAGCCCCGCAGGATGAGCAGCGAATGCTCTTGGGCTGGTTGTTTGTGGAACAAACCGGGCAGGCAAACCAACTCATCTATAGAACTCCTTGTCGAGTGCGTCGTCGTAGTCGTCGGCGAACTTGCCGACTGTGTTGAGCAAGAGCTTGAGCTCTTCGGGATCCAGACCTTGCACGCCGCGGCCGCTCTGCAGCACCACCGAACCGTCGGTCTGAATGGCGAAGGCCGCCGTGCCACCCATCTCTGCATTCAGTTTGAGAATGCGTTGGCAGAAGCCGGCCACATCCTTCTTGGGCAAGGTCTCGAACATGGGCGCGATGGCAACCACAGCAGAACCGCGGGCCACACAAACCACGGTGGCCGAGCCCCAGGACAAACGATACATGTTGTCGCCGACTTTCTCGGCGGCTTCTAACAGGCCGCAGGCCTTCAGACTGGACTCGAGCTCTTTGGTAGTTGCCTTGCTCATGATGCCGGGCATGATGTCAGAGCCTGGGGCGCAAGTGAAGCGCCCTGGATGCTGTAGAGCCGGGTGGTCAAGCTGTGGTAGCTAGAGGCCATGTTCGACGATTTCGAGCTCCGGGGGCCTGAAGCCACCCATCGAGCAGGCCAGCTTCTGGCTCCCTTGCTACAGGCCGGTGACGTCATCGGCCTCATTGGTGATCTGGGGGCAGGCAAGACCTTGCTCGTGCAGGGAATCGCCAAGGGCCTCGCGGTCCCCGAAGGCGTTCGCGTGACAAGTCCGACATTCTCCCTCATCAACGAATACCGCGGCGGGCGACTGCCGATGGTGCACGTGGATTTGTATCGGATCGAGGAGGAGGGGGAGCTCATGCACATTGGTCTGGAGGAGATGTTGGACAACGCGGGGGTGTCGGCCGTCGAGTGGTGTGATCGCTTTGAGGTTTTGCCAGACGATCATCTGGTGATCGCATTCGAGATTGAATCGCAGGAGAGCCGACGGATTTCGGTGAAAGGCACTGGCTCTCGTTCCGTCGCGTTGGCGGCGGCATGGCGCGCAGGTCTCGGCGCCTGAGAGGTCTGGGCCCGAAAGGGCCCTCAAGAAGTGGATGAGAGTTATTCTCTGATGCGCGCGCGGGCATCAGGCGCCCAGTTGCGATTGACGAGCAACAAGGTGGCCACAGGTACGGTCAGGCTGAGGAGCAGCTGAGCGTAGAACTCCGCGCTGGCCACGGGATCCATCGAGCTGGCCTTGGAAAGCTGGGAGATGACGGGCCACCACAGGTAGGTCGTGACGACCATGGTCACGGCACCGTAGGCGGTGGCGACGATGCGATGGCGATCGCTCATGCCGATGAGTTCGAGGCCGGCGGCGACTTGCAGGCCAGAGACGCCAATCATCCACCACTGCGAATGTGCCCCGGGCACAGCCATGCGACTGAGCAACATGAGATCGACGCCCATCAGCTTGCCTTTGAGGAAGACGACGGCGGCAAGCGACACGGACAGACCCATGACACCCAGAGACAGGAGCAACCAGCCCAAAGCGGTAAGGCCCGTGTCTGGAGCCCGGCGTGTGAAGCCCTGCTCGTCGAGTAGCATCGAGAAGTTGCGGTCGGTGAAGAAGTTGCGAAGTGCCATCGGCCAGACGAGCAACATGTACACACCCACCGCGACCATCGTGAAGAGGGCAAAATGCAGGGTGCCCTGCATCATGATCATCTGCATCATGAAGACGGCGCCGGCGATGACCGAGACGGTGATGCCAAAGTTGAAGTAGCGCGCCGCGGACTCGCTGGCCCTCTCGGCGTTGGCACCCATGGTGCCTTGAAGACCGGCGCGCGCGTGCAGCACCGAGCGGATGAAGAGCAAGATCATGACCGACATCCACAACAGGCTGGGGACGTCGCTCATGACGAAAGCATCGGACTTGAACATCGTGACGATGAAGAGACCCATCGCCAGCGAGCCCATGAAGCCGAAGATGGTCATCAGGACGGCGGCCGACTCAAAGCCCATGTCCTCTGACTTGGGCAAGTCGTCGCTGATGGACTTGAAGCGCTTGGTCTGCATCACGAACGCAAGCGTCGTTGGCCAGGCGGCGAGCACCACGAAGAAGAAGAGAGCCAGCTTGCCTGGCATGTCCATGTTGAGCAGGAAGAGGCTGACGGCGGCGCTCTGGGCAATGCCGACGATGATGTAGATCTTGAGCCTGTGCAGCGGGCCCTTCGGAGAACCGTAGAGCAGACCTGCACCCGCCGATCGGTGGTAGGCCGAGCGGATCGCCGAGGCCACGCCTATTGCAAAGAGTGACATGCGCGGACCGCCACGCATGTCCTCTAGAATGGGCGAGGCGGCGATGAATGCTCCATAGGCCAGAAAGAGCGAGCCAGCCAATTGCATGAGCAAGCCCAGACCGGTGAGACCGTTGTCCGCTGGCATGTTGGCGCCGGCGAGTTTGGCGACCTGGTTGGCGGTGGCGGGCTTGGCTTCAGTCTGTGGTTCCATCTGTTGGCCTCGACAAAAATGGGAGTGGTCTGTGGCGGCTGTGCGCCCTTCGGATATAGCACAGGGCCGAATTCGCCATGCTGCTCTTTGTGGGAGGCCACCAATGGGGTCAGGTCGCAGGCATGCGGGGCGATCCGCTGCCAAGGGGGCAAGAAAAG
>JAHEAK010000035.1 GCA_024642805.1 Kofleriaceae bacterium
CAAGACCCGCCCGAACATCCCACCCATCCTCTACGCGGTGAGTGGTGTGGCTCTGATCCTGTACGGGATCATGAATTTGCGCGCGGCACCGGCCGATCCGAGCCGACAGAGCGCCGACAAGAATGCCAACCAACCCTACTTTTGGAGCGGCTTTGGCTTGGGGATGGCGCTCATCTTGCTCAATCCCTCGACCCTCTTGGCCTGGGTGGTCTTCTTTGGCTCTTGGATGGCCGACGTGCATCGCTCGAGCGGCATCGCTGCCGCCGTCGGTATCGGCGTAGGCTCCTTTGCCTGGTTCGCCTTCGTCGCGATGTTGGCACATCGTGGCAAACAGTTCCTTCAGAAGAAATCTCAGCTCATAAACCGAGCTGTCGGACTCTTCCTGGTCGGCTTCGGCATCTACTCCATCGGCAAAGCACTGCACTACTGGATCTACGTCGCCTAGCTAGGCGCGTGTACTGGATCTACGTCGCCTAGCTAGGTGCGTGTTTCGGCCCTTGTTTGGGGACCGGTTCGGAAGCTGCTTCGTCGAGGGTTGGGGCAATGCTGGTGATGAGCAGCTCGTCGATGCTGCACTCCTCGAGGGGCCGTCGGCTCTCCGTGAGTAGCTCCGCAAGGGCCTGCTCGACGGCGCTGTCACCGAGGTCCTCGATTCGATGGGTCTGGCCTGGGCCAGCAAAGGCGTCAAAGACGTCCTGTACGCTGATATCCGCGGCCGCGCGGGTCAAGGCCCACTGGTCGTCGTGTCGATTGGGCGCCACCAGCTCGCTCCGTTGCAGTCGCTGCAAGACGGCTCGCACCGCATCGTCGCTCATGGCGAAATCGGTACCGAGTCGGAAGCGCGAGCAGCCGGTTCCGGCAGATGCCTGCGATCGCGCCAGGGTCACGCAGAAGCGCAGGGCGGTGTTGGCGTTGACTCGCGCCTCGTACTCGTTGCGCAGCGAGACCACGCTGCGGCGCTCGCTCTCGAGCAGGTGGTAGTTCTGCACGATGTGCGTCACTTCGACGCCGAGCAGGAACATGAGCCACGACCAATAGATCCAGACCAGGGACAAGGGCACGATCGCGACGGTTCCGTAGATGCCCGCGTACTTGTCCATCGCGAAGCTGCCCACGTACGCCGCGAAGCCGAGCTTGGCGAGTTCGAAAGCTACGGTGTTGACGGCGGCACCCGCCAGCGCCGCACGCGCGCGCACCGGTGTGTTGGGCAGGAAGAAGTTGGCCAGGAAGAGACCACAAAAGGAGATGATCGAGCTGAAGAGCGCGCCGGACCAGCCGTCGGTGAGCCCGAACTGCGCAGCCGGATAGAGCGAGAGGCCAAAGACCAGCGGACCGACGGTGGCCGTTAGGTAGAAGGTGACCAGGCGCTTGGGCAGGGAGCGGCGCTTCTCGACCCGCCAGATGAGCGAGATGCACTGATCCATCGAGTTGAAGGTCACGAACGCGATGAAGACCACGGTAATGAAGCCGACGATGCCCATGGAGGCCACGTTAATGTTCGACGACCACGCTAAGAGTTTTGATGAGACCTCCTCGGCCGACAGAGGGATGAGCTCGGTGGTCAAGAAGGACACCACCGTCGACTTGGCACTCATCGCACCCGTGGCATGAAAGGTGGCCAGGACCACGGCCAGCGCCGGAACGATGGATAGCAAGAGCTGAAAACTCAGACTGGCCGCCTGTTGCGGGCAGCGGTCCTGCTGCCACTGTCGAAACACCTGCGCGCACAGCCGCCAGACGTAGAGCGAGGCCCGGGCCCGCTTGCGCTCGCTTTGACGTGCGCGCGACTCCGCCTCCTTGACGCTGGCGACGACGCGATTGCGAACCCGATCGATGGGCTTGGTCTTGCGTGCGTTTCTACCTGCGCCAGGTGGTCGTTGCTCGCTCATCCGAGCCTCGAGACGGCCGCCTGCAGGAGCGCGCCTTCACCGAAATCGAGGATGAGGTCCGCACGATGTCGGGTGCGCAGGTCACGGGAGCTGCGGGCGTAGTAGTGCTCATAGAGGCGCAAGACGCCGCCTGCTTGCGGATGGCCGAGCGGGCACGAAGCCAGCTTGAGTTCGAGTGACTCCTTGGTGTCGGGCGGCTCGAGGGCATCGAGAGCGTCGGCGCCATCGCCTGCGAGCAGAGCCGCAATCAGCTCGTCGCTTTTTCCAAAGCGAGAGCTTGCCAGGTGCTCCTCCCGTAGCCAGAGCCCGCAGCTGGCACACACCGGTTCGCTGGCCTGGCCGGCGGGCAGGTACATCGACACCAGGACTGCGACGATAAGCTCCAGGGTGAGCAGCGAGATTCCGAAGGCGGGGCCGAGCAAGTTGGATGCGCGATCGCGACCTGGGCCGCGCAGACCAAAGGCCAGGCGCGCGTGATTGCCGAGGGTGAGACCTGCGACGCTCTCTTCATAGTGCGCTTGCACCTCGCTCTCCGCCACCCCGAAGGCGCGTCGCTGTTCAGCGAGCTCTTGGGCGGCCTGGATCTGCTGCGAGCGCTCGTGGCGAAACTCGATGGCATAGCTGCCCGCGATACACACGAGGGTCGAGAGACCGGCGATGGTGGCTGCGATGCGCGCGTTAGACAGGTAGTAGCGTCGACAGGTAAAGGCCAGCACCCAGCCAATGACCAGGGCACGGGCCACAGGACCTAGGAAGGCCATTTCGCCCAGGTCGCCCAAGAAGCTCCACAGGTAGGCCAGGACGAGCGTCGAGCCCAAGGCCGCCGCCAGCAAGAGGCCCAGCGCTCGATAGCTCTGCCGACGAGAGGAGCGGTAGCGGCGGGCCATGGCCCGATGATATCAGCTGAGCTTGGCTTCGACGGCTTCCAGGAGCTTGCCCATGACTTCTTCCACTTCGACGGCAAGTTTGTGGGGAATGGGCAGATTCGGTTCGGCGAGCAGGGCGGCCATGCGCTTGGCGCTGCTGCCGAGTTGGTTGAGCAGGCGCGACTGATTGTCTTCTTCGGAGACGGGAAAGGCGACCGACTTGAAACGGCGCGCCAGCATCGGAGCCCGCTCGCCTTCATCAAAAGCCATGCGGCGAATCTCGGCCATCGTGCTCTCGTCAGCTGCGCCGCGTTCCTCTGCACGCTGCACGAAGTCGACGGTTTTGACGTCAGGAATGGGCGCGTGCGCGTCGTCGTGCGAGCGCTCGATGATGGTCGGCGCGTTGCTCTTGAGGAAGCGGAAGCTGCCCGTGAGCTTGGCAGCCGTCGAGGGCGTGATCTGCAATTCCTTTTTGCAGTAGGCGTCGAAGCTCGCGTAGCCCCAGGCCTGCCAGTTGCCCTTTTCCAGGACCTGGGTGAGGGCCTCCGCCAACTCGAGCCAAGAGCGTTTGAAGCTGCGAGCCCTGGCGATGACCAGCGCGCGCTCCGGGTCATTGGCCGCGGCCAGCATCTTGTCTTCGAGTTTGCGATCAGTTTTCGTGGTGCCAACGGAAGCCATGGGGGTGGATCTAGCAGGGCCCTCCGACATCGAGCGCGCGCTCCAGGAAGGTCGCGCCAGTCCTCAGAAATATGAGTCACCTGCGCCTGTTTTCAGGGCTTTGTAAGCGGCATAGGACCTGCTATGAATGACGGAACGATGTCGCACTTCCTCCGCCTCACGCTCTTGATGGCCATCCTGGCCGGCAGCAGTGCGTGCCTCCTCGGCGGGCAGAGCTCGGAGAGCGCCAGCTTCGATGATGGCAACCCACCCGCCGATCCTGGGCAAGGCCCCGATGGCGTCAACAGCCAATGCCGAGTCGATCTCGATTGCGATCTCGCTGCCTCGACCTGCTGCGAGTGCCCAAGCTTCGCGGTGCCCAGTGGCCAGGGCTTCGACGATGGCTGCCAGGATGTGCAGTGCGAGCCAGGGGGCTTGTGTCCCGCCGTGCAGGCCACCTGCGTGAGCGGTCAGTGTGTGATGGTTTGCGCACCGGTGGTCACGACCCAAGTGTGCGCCTTTGGCTTCCAGGCCGATGCAGCGGGCTGTTTGCTAAACGAGTGCGCCTCGCCAAGCGGCACCGCTCCAGGTGTCTGCCTGCTCGACGAGGAGTGTGTGCAGATTCCCGCTGATTGCTGTGGCTGTAGCAGGGGTGGAGCCGATCGAGCGGTGTTGGCCAGTGCCCAAAGCGACGAGCTCGACGGACTTGCTTGCCCCGCAAACCCCGCCTGTCCCGAGATCGATGTCTGCAACCCAGAGCAAGTGCCGCGATGCATTGCGGGATCCTGTGCCCTGGTCGAGTCTCAAGCCGAGACCCCACCCGATGACGGGCCGATCCTGTGTGGCAGACCCGAACTGCCAGTTTGTGCCGTCGGTACGATTTGTGTCCTGAATGCGCTTTCCGCCAATGATGCGACCCAGTTGGGTGTCGGCATCTGCACGGCCCCCTGAGCGCCTTCCCGGTCATGAGTTCCTGTACAGTTCGGCAAAGCGCGGTCATACTTGGTTCCTATGAGTAGCGAAGGGCGCGACCCCTCGGCATCCAGCTCTGGTCACGACGCCGTCGATCCAATGCTCGGGCAAATCCTGGACAAGCGATATCGCCTGACCAAGAAGCTCGGCGAAGGTGGCATGGGCGAGGTGTACGCGGCTGACCACCTGCGCATCGCGCGCAGCGTAGCCATCAAGCTGCTTCGCCCGGAGGTCCTCACCAATGCCGAGGCCGTCAAGCGCTTCGAGCAAGAGGCCATGACCGCCTCATCGATCGGTCACGACAACATCATTCGCATCGAAGACTCGGGCAAGCTCGAGGACGGCCGCATCTACCTGGCCATGGAGCTATTGGAAGGCGCGGCCTTCAATGATCTCATCGAAGATCAGCTCATTGCTCCCGAGCGCCTCCTGCACATCTTGATTCAGACCTGTCATGGCCTGGCCGCCGCCCACGAGAAGGGCATCGTCCACCGCGACATGAAGCCGGAGAACATCTACATCACCCGCGGCGCAGACGGTGGCGATGTTCCCAAGCTACTCGATTTTGGTATTGCCAAGGTCTCCCAGGCCGAAGGTGAAAATCACCTCACTCGCACGGGCACCATCTTCGGCACGCCCTTCTACATGGCTCCGGAACAGGCTCTTGGCCAGGCTGTCGACCATCGCGTCGACATCTACGCCATGGGCGTCATCATGTACGAAGTCTTCACGGGCTCGGTGCCTTTCGGTGGCGAGTCCTTCATGGGCATTCTCACCCAGCACATCACCGCGGAGCCGGCGCTGCCAAGCTTGACCGCGCAGCAAAACGGTCGCGTGATTCCTCCCGGGGTCGAGGATGTGATTCTGCGCGCAATGCGCAAAGAGCCAAACGAGCGCTACCAGACCATGAATGACCTGTGTCAGGCCCTGGTGCCGCTGTATCGACAGCTGGCCGGGTCGGGCATGAGCACATACATGGCCGCGCATATGCCTGCGCCTTCTGGCGGTGTGCCTGCCTATCCAAATCGAACCGGCTCGCCAACGCCGATGCCGGTGATTCGCGATGAGCGCAGCCAGCCCTACGCGCTTCCGCAGATGCAAGGCGCTGGCGCTTCGATGCATGCCCACGCCATGGGCACCCAGCCGCCACATGGATACCAGCAGGGCGGCATGCATCCAGGGGCCTCGGACTCGCTCATGGTCCCCGCTCGCAAGAGTCGAGCGGGCTTGTATCTGGTTCTCTTGCTCCTGCTTCTCGGTGCCGGCGGCGGCGCAGCCTTCTTCTTGCTTGGCGGCGATGACGAGAGCAGCGAAGCGGTTGCCAGCAATGACGGCGACTCCGGGAAGACGGATCCGAACAACGGCGATCCAGACAAGAACAACGATCCAAGCGAGAACAACGGTGGCAACACCCAGGTTGCTGTGCCCGTCGACGCCGGGCAGGCCGCGGTGGTGCCCGCCGATGCGGCTCCTACCCAGACTCCAGATCCAGTCGAGCCTGTGATCATCACGGTGCTGCTCAACTCCAGCCCATCGGGCGCCAAGGTCTATCGCGACGGTAAGAAGCTTGGCAGCACGCCACTCATCATCAAGGTCGACAACTCCAAGCCGCAGCTGCTCGTGCTCAAGCGCAGCAAATATCGCGATGAGGAAGTCACCCTCGACGGCAGCAGTGAAAAGGTCACAGCTGACCTATCTCGGGTCGGCAGCAGCAACAGGCCAGATCCCGACAAGCCGGATCCCGACAAGCCGGATCCTGACAAGCCGGATCCTGACAAGCCGGATCCCAACAAGCCGGTCGACCCATGCAAGAAGAATCCAAACTTGCCCGAGTGCATGCTCGAGTAGCGCAGATCACGGCGACATCGATGCCGCTGTAGGAAAGTAACCTGATGAGAGCATCTCGCAATCGCCCGGTAGATGGCTGGGCCACCTTGATCGCGTGCGTGGCCGCTTTGGCGGTCCTGGTCGCGCCACTCACCATGCCATCCGCCTTCGCGCAGGATGCCCGCGCCGAGGCACGCGCGCACTATCAGCACGGCAACGAGCTCTTTGGCCAGGGTGACTACCAGGGCGCTATCGCTGAGTTCGCCGCCGCCGACAGTCTCGCGCCTTCGCCCATGCTCGAGTTCAACATTGCGCTTTGCTACGATCGCCTCGGCGACCGAGCGGAGGCACTTCGTCGCTATCAGATCTATTTGCGTGAAGTGCCCGCCGCGGCCAATCGCGCGACGGTCGAGGCAAAAATCAATCGCATCCAGGGTGAGCTGCGCCAGGAGAGCGATGCTCGCGCCGCTGCTGCTGCCGCCGAGGCCGCCGCTGCCGCCGCCGCCGCCGCCGCCGCCGCCGCCAAGCCAGTGCCCGAGCCCACGCCCGAGCCAAGGCCTGTGCCGGAGACCTATGACGACGGCAGTGCTCAGCCGCCGACCGTGTACACCCCGGAGTCGGGCTTCCAGACCCAGCCGAGCTATGCCGATCCTGAGTTAGCTCGCGTGGCTGCCGTTGACGTGGCTGCGATCCGCGACCAGCGCATGGCCGGTGCCTACGGTCGTGGTCCCGCGCCAAGCGCCAACCCTGGCGAGCCGAGCGCGCCCAATCCCAATCCGGCTGTCGTCGAAGATAAGGGGTCGTCTGCTAAGCCCATCTACAAGCAGTGGTGGTTCTGGGTGGTCGTGGGCGTAAGCACGATCATTCTCATCGACTTCGCCACCTCGGACTCGTCGAGCACGCCACAGCGCGGTCTCCTCGTCATGCCGCAAGGCCAGTCGGCGGCGCCCGCACCTGGTGGCTTGGAGTGGCGCTTCTAGGCTAGTCTGTCCCGGTGACAGTAGAAGCCCCGGCCGAAGTGTTGCGCGAACGGGTTGCGGCCCTTCGCGACAAGCCACGCGATCTGAGCGCGTGGTATCAGCTTGCCGAGTCGCTGCAAGCGCTCGACGCCAAGCAGGGCAGCTCGGCTTTCGAAGAGCTTGGTCGCTGCGCCAGCGAGTTGGGCGCTGTGGCATTGGCCGTGGCCTGCGTTATTCGCATTCGCGAGGCCGGAGACACCCGCACCGCTTCGGCGCTCCTCGACCGCATCGCAAGCACGCACTGTCAGGGATCCAAGCGGGTGGATTCGAAGCAGAGCTCGGTGCCGCCCGCGCCGCCAGCTGTCAGCGCCCCAGCTGCTCAGGCCGGGGCCAAGCCCGCAAAGGATGACAAGGCGGCCGCGCTGGCCACCATGAAGGAGGCCGCCAAGCAAGCGCGAGCGCGAGCCCCCAAGAAGTTACCGCCCACGCCGCTGGTCCGCTTCCTGAGTGCCGACGACATGCACGCCCTGGTTGGCTTCATGCGTTGTGAGCGTTACCAGCGCGGGGATGTCGTCGTCGACGTTGGCGATGCCGCCGATGCGCTGTACTGGATCGCACGCGGTGGCGCCGAGGTGAGCAAGGGCAACAAGCTGCTCGGCGAACTGCGAGCGGATGCCTTCTTCGGTGAGATTGCCCTCATGGGCGCAAGCACTCGCACGGCTCGCGTGGCCTGCCTGGAAGAGAGCGATGTGCTGGTCATTCCGGCTTCGGCCGTCGGCGAGATGGCCGTCAAAGCGCCAAGTCTTGCCAAGGTCTTGGCAAGCCACGCGCGCGCGCGTCTGCTCAGCAACGTCATGCGCACATCAGAACTCTTCCGTCGTCTGGATGCCGAGGAGAAGCGCAGTCTCTTGCCTCACTTCGAGTCCAGCGTCGCCGATGATGGCGAGTTCATTCTGCGCAAAGGCGCCGCCAACGAATCCCTCTACGTGCTAGTCGCCGGGGCCTGCGAAGTTCGCGACGGCGACGAATCGGTGACGACCCTGGGTGTGGGCGATGGCTTTGGCGAGATGTCGATGCTCGGCCGCAAGGACGCCACGCTCGATGTGGTTGCCCTCGGTTCCGTGGTCCTCCTGCGCGTCTCTCGCGACAAATTCGATGAAATCGCGCAGGCGCATCCTGGGCTGCTCGCCGAGGTCTACAAGCTCTTGGTGGCTCGCGAGAAGCTCAACAGCGACGCGGTCATTCATCAGGCCGACGATCTGGTGATTTGAGGCAAGAAGCTCGAGGAGAGCTTCCATGGCGCGGGCGCCCACACTAGACTGCCGGCATGAGCAGCAAGTGGAAGATCATGCTCCTGGCCCTGGTCGCAGGCACCGCGTGCGTCGACAAGGGGCCACCCGCCAACAAGATCGACAAGGCCTATGTGCAGGCCAACATTCTCAGTGAGGCTCCGCCGCTCGACAACGTCGTCAACGCGGATTTTGGCGGCAAGGTCATCTACCTAGGCAACACGGTCAACACCAAGGTTCTCTCGCCTGGTGGCGCCGGCAGCATCGTTCACTATTGGAAAGTCATCGAAGCGCCAGGCGCATCGTGGAAGGTCTTCTCCCATCTCAACGGCGGCCCCTCCGAATGGATGAACCTCGACGCAACCGACATGCGCCGCGGATACCCGCCAGCAAAATGGCAGGCCGGGCAGATCATCCGCGACGAACAGAAGTTCTCTCTTGCCACGACCTGGACCAGCATAACGGCGACCATGTCGGTGGGCCTCTACAAGGCCGGCGAGCAGGGCGCCAACGCCCGCATGCCCATTGCCAGCGGCCCGCACGACGCGGAGAACCGCTCGCCGGTCTATCTATTTCAGGTGACCAAGTCAGCGGCCAAGGTCGGCACGCAACCTAGCTATCGCATCCGGCGCGCCGACATGCCCATCGTAATCGACGGCAAGGCTGACGAAGAAGCATGGAAGAACGCGCCTATGAGTCCGAACTTCACGACGGCCGAGGGCGGGCCGGCCATGGATGGAGCCACGTCGGCACGCATGCTCTGGGACGACAGCAATTTGTACATCTTCGTGCAGATGTCGGATCGCGACGTCTACTCGCAATTCACCGGCCGTGACGACACGCTCTGGAAAGAGGACGTCATCGAGTTCTTCATCGACGCCGATCGCAACGGTCGCGGCTACGTGGAGTTGCAGGTCAACCCCAACAACGCCAACTTCGATGCCTGGTTTCCACAGACGCGAGCACAGACCCACTTCTTCGATTGGAACTCCAATATGCGCTCCGCGGTGGCGGTGCACGGCAGCAAAGACAATCGTGCCGATACCGACCAAGGTTGGGACGTCGAGGTAGCCATTCCGCTGGTCGACGTGCGAGGACGCGACGAAAAGATGCCGGTGCAGCTGCCGCCCGCGCTTGGTGATAGCTGGCGCATGAACATCGTGCGGGGTGACAAGCCAAAGGACAAAGGCCTGGCGGCCGCGTCTTGGAACCCGATCACGATTCAGGACTTTCACGCTCTTCAGCGCATGCTCACCGTCGAGTTTGCAAACGCCCAGGGCCAGCTGGCCAGCCCGCAGCCCATCGACCCGAGCAGCGCTAGCGATGCCTCGACGGAGAGCCTGGACGGTGCACAGGTGAGCGAGCCCGAGCAGCCAACCAAGGTCAATCCGCCGCCACCTCTGCGCGGAACACGCAATGAACTGCGCGACATGAAGCTGCGTGCCATCAAGGAGCGCGAGCTGGCCAAGCCCAAGAGCGACGAAGAGCGCAAGCTCGAGCGAATGGGGCGCTAGGCAGGCGCGACCCGAGAGCGCCCCCGAGCGCTAGCCGAGGCGCGACCCGAGAGCGCCCCCGAGCGCTAGCCGAGGCGCGACCCGAGGCGCTCAAGGTCCCGGGCGATGTCGCGCTCGCCCGAACCTGCCCCGAAGGGGGCCTCGTGCTAGCCTAGATGCGATGCAGCGATTCGCCGTCCTAGCGCTCAGTGGCCTCTTCCTCTTCGCGTGCGGTGGCCCGGGCAAAGCGGGGCGTCAACCAAGCTGGCGCAAGTCTTCGGTCGCTGGATCGTCGAGCACGGCCACCGTCAGCAGCAACTTCATCGAGCTGGCGCCGAGCGGTCTCGCCAGCGCCAAGTACAACGATCCGCCCTCGCTGCCCGCGCCCGAGAGTCCGCTCTCGAGCGCCATCCTCGCCCTCATTGGCGAGGTCAGTGGCGAGCTTGGCATGGATCCGCCCGTCGCGGATGGCCGCCTGTATCGCGCGCTGGACGAGCTTGCCGCCATCACGCCGCTAGACACGCCACCAACCTATCCGCTCATCGAGTTTGCCATGCAGCGCAATGGCATCATCGAGCCATCGCCCCATCTGATCATCGTGTCGGGAGACAAGAATCAGATCGATAGCATCACCCATGACTTGCGCGATGGCCTGGCCGAGACCTTGCGTTCAGGGCGCTTCAAGCGAGTGGGGCTCGGCGTGGCCGATCGCGGCGATCAAGACGTCATTCTCTTGGCCTTTCAAGAGAGCGCCGTGCAGACCTTGCCCATCGCGCGCGAATTGCCTGCCGGGGGCAGCACCAGTCTAGAAGGCACCCTGAGCCCCGGATTCGAGGAGCCGCACATCTATCACACCACCGAGTCGGGCGAGGTGGTGCGCCTCGATCTGGCACGCATTGGCTCCAAAGGCTTTCGTGCGCGCTTTGAGTGTGGAGCGCGCATTGGCCAACAGCAACTCGAGATCACCGCCGAAGATGAGAGTGGCTCGACGGTGCTCGCGAACTTTCCGGTCTGGTGCGCCAGCAAAGCGCCTCTCTCCGTGCGCGTGTCCGCGAGCGACGATGATCCTTCGCCAAGTGATCGAGCAGAGGCAGAGCAGCGCATGTTCGCATTGCTCAATGCCGATCGCGCTGCGCACGGACTGCCCGCGCTGCTCTTCGACAAGACCCTGATGGAGATCTCCCGCAAGCACAGCGACGAGATGTTGCAAACCGGGCAGGTTGCACACGTATCACCGACAACGGGCAGTGCCGCCGATCGCGTGAAAGCTGGTGGCGTGCACACTTCGGTCGTCTTGGAGAACGTCGCGCGCGCTTACGGCGTGGCAGAGGCCGAGCGTGGACTCATGAATAGTCCCGGGCACCGAGCCAATATATTGTCGAGCGACGTAAGCATCGGCATCACCTTGGGAGAAGATGTCTCCGGTCGACGCGAGCTCCTGGTCACCCAGGTCTTCATGCGCGTTCCCAAGACCATCGCTCCCAATGCCGTGCGCGCGCAGGCCGAGCAGAAGATTCAAAGCGTCAAACAGATGACCGTGAGCAAGGACTTGCAAGCCATCGCGCAGGCCTTCGCAAGCGAGCTGGCTAAAGGCGCCACCACCAATGAGGCGTCGAAACGAGCGAGCAAGAGCCTTGACGAAAATGCCGGCGGCTTCGCACGCGTGTCCACGCTGGTAACGACCGTCTCTGACATCAATTCCTTCGACCCCAAAGCGTCGCTAGGCGACAATAGCGTGCGCTATTTCGGCGTCGGCATCGCCCAGGGCAACCATCCGGTGATGGGCGACGGCGCCATCTTCATCGTCGTCTTGCTGGCCCAAAAGTAGGCCGAGCGCCAGCGCCGACACGTAGCGCCGACACGTAGCGCCGACACCCAGCGCCGACACCCAGCGCCGACACCCAGCGCCGCCGTGGGTAGCCCGGGCGCGCTAGGCGAGCACCAATCCACAGTCTGTGCAGGCGCCTTCCTCATCGAGGGGAGCGGCCGTACCACAGGCGGGGCAGGGCAGTTCGCCATTGGCGCTCAGCTGGGCTCCGTCATAGGCGTCGAGGCTACCCTCGCGATGGAGCGACTCGGCCCATTCATCGCGCATGAGCTGGGCAAGCTTGGGAATGTCTGCCTCCTGGACCAGGAGAGCGAGCTTGGTGCCTCAACCGCCCTTTGTGCTGGGGCAATCCATGACGGCGGGAATGTCAGCATCGAGACAACTGCGATGCATGCGCTTGATCTCCTGCATGGATGCCACGGCGACCTGGACAAGCTCGACGTCGTGCAAGATCTCCTGCGCTTCGCGATCGTTCATCACCTCATCCTAGCCCAGGCCCGGCGTGTTGTCAGCGACAAGAATCTAGCTGTATCGTGCCCCCGTGAGCCTGCGCATCGTGGAAAGTGGCTGCCACTCTCGAGAGAGCGTCGATCCCTTTGGTCAGTTGCCCTGTAAGCACCCAATGGTCTGGGTGCACATCACCAATGGCGAGAGCATTGGTGACGACCTGCTCGAGTGTCAGCGCTGCAACTACGTCGTGTCACTGCGCGACCTCTTCGCGGCGATGTCGATGCCAGCAGCACCGCTACCATCGCAGGGATAGCGACGAGTCCACCGACAAGCCCAGATCGATATCGTCGCTCATGGGCATGGGACCGACGGGACACTTCTTGCCGCACACGACCCGAGCCATGGCCTCGGTGGGTTTCGAGGTACCTACGAAGCGCCAGCCGAAGTGCCAGCCGACACGCTCGATGCCGCCGCCTGGAGGTCCGACGTTGTGCTCGAAGAGCCAGCCCATGCCACCACCCGCGTCGGAGCGGCCGAAGCCAACGCCCTCCAGGGTTCCGCGCTGCAGGCCGCTCGACAAGTCGGCAAAGAGAAGCACCTGGCTCCTGCCGTTACTGAGACGGCCGATGCGCAGGAAGTAGAAGCGCAGGTTGAGGCCGATGCGTTTGACCTGGCCGCGCAGATCGTTTTCCAGACCCGTGTAGTACAAGAGCTTGGTGTTCTCGTAGTCGCCTTCGATCGCCAGTCGGCCCACGCGATAGCCGAGGGCTACCTGTCCACCAAGCGTCGACCAGCGATGATGCGCGAGCTCGGAGAAGCCGACGCTGGTGCCGGCGCGCGCGATCGTTCCTGTGAGGGAGCCCTGTGAATCCTCGGCACGCGCGCTTGAGCTAGTCGTCGCGAGAACGCACACTGCCATCGCGCAAAGTCGTGAGATCGCTCCAAGCCTCTTTGTCATGCTGTCACCACCAGGGCAGCAGTGCAGGGCGCGTACCCAAGCCAGGACGACTTGCCTACATTGTGCTCCAACGTGGGTCGGGAGTACTCACTTAGGTGGCTTCTTCGGTTTGCACTGAGGTGTGGAGTTAGTGCCAATTTGGAAGCTCGCTCCTTCTTGGCTCAGCTAGGGAGATCACCACATTCAGGACTGCTGGCTGCTCTTCTAGCCACTTGCACGCGCCTGTGACCACACCCACCAAGACCACTGCTTTCACTGCTAAGGCAGTAGAACCAAACGCGCGTCGCATTGCGTCACGGCTTTGCGCAGGAGGTAGCTGCAGTGGCCACGTCGATACTGCGACTAGGGACACCACCGACAAAGCTATCTGATATATGGTCCCCCAGGCGAAAGCCGATGATGTAGGACAGTTCGGCACAAAGGTTGCTCTAGTACCAATCGATGATTCGCACCACGCCACTTCACACCGCTCGATACGCGAAGCACCTATGCGTGCTTCTTGCGGCGGTGGCTAGCGTGGCGGCCTGTCAAGACGGCTCCGACGAGGTTGGCGTCGCCAGCCAGGCCATCGTTAACGGTGACCTCAGCCTGAGCGATAGCCAGGTCGTTGCTCTGGTGTACCAGGGCAAGCAGTTTTGCAGCGGAACGGTTGTCGGCAAGCGCACGGTCGTAACGGCTGCCCACTGTCTGCCTCCCAACATCGATTTGCCACTCAACGGCATCGAGGTCTTCTTCGGCAGCGACGTAGCCTCGGGAGACGGTTCCAAGCTTCGCATCGTCGACGCTCTTGCTAATCCCGCATGGAACCTGGACGTCGTCGCCGGTGACGTGGGCGTGCTCGCTCTGGCTGAGGACGCACCTGTCGCCGCCATGCCAATGGCCTACCTCGACGTGACGGCTGCCGGCATGCTTGGTGGCGAGGCTCGCGCGGTTGGCTTCGGCATCACTTCCGCTGAGGGCGATGGCAATGGCACTCGTCGCACCGGCATGGTGAAGATCGATCGCTACGATTCATCCAGCATCTACATGCGACCAGGTCCATCTGCGACCTGCAACGGCGACTCGGGCGGCGCACTTATCTTCAAGCAAGACGGCGTCGAGGTTCTCGGTGGCATTCACTCTCGCAGCGATTGTGGCACCGCCATCATCGCCGAGCGCGTCGACATCCACACCATGGACTTCATCATGCCTTTCCTCGAGGAGCACGAGGGTGCGGCTAGCTGCGGACTCGATGGCATGTGCGCCACGGGCTGCGCCGAGGCCGACCCAGACTGCACCTGCGCAGCCGACGGCTTCTGCACCGACGACTGCAAGCATCCCTCGGCTGACCTCGATTGCAGCGCCGAGTGCCCCGCCGATGGCGTGTGCGACGAGAGCTGCACCTACGACTACGATTGCACTGGCGACACCGCAACGACCTGCGCCGACGGCGAAGGCAACTGCGACGTCGGTTACGGCGGCTGCTCGGCTGGTGGCTCGGCCTCGTCGAGCTGGATGGCTCTTGGCCTCTTGCTGCTCATCTTCCGCAAGCGTCGCCAGGCTTAAGGCCAGCTTGCTGTTGGCCTAAGGCCAGCTTGCTGTTGGCCTAAGGCCAGCTTGCTGTTGGCCTCGCTAGCCGGCTCGTTGGGCTTCTAGGCACCAGCAGAGCAGCGCTTGACGACGAGCTTAGAGCTATCTGGCGCATCGATCCGCTGGCATGCAGCTTGCGTAACCAACGGCATGGCAACCCGCGCTCTCCTCTCCGCACTTCTCCTGGCTGCGCTGGGCAGCGCGGCCGCGTGCGATTTCTCGGCGTCTAGCTTCGACCCAGGATCCGATAAGGCTGACGACTTCGGCAGCTGCGCGGACTCGGCGGACTGTGGCACGCGAGAGATCGAAGTCCTCTTTACCAATCCCTTCTGCGACGAGTGCCAGAGCGATGAGAAGGCGGTGCTGCTCGAGCGCTCACCCATCATCGCCCGACTCGTTCAGCTCATCGAGGCCGCTGGCTCCGAGATCGACATCTCGCAATTCACCTTCTCGCGCAAGGAGATCGAGGAGGCCTTGCTGGCCGCTCACGCGCGCGGCGTACGCATTCGCATTGCCATGGACTCGGGCCAGGACAACCCTGGAACCGCCGCAACCCGCCTGCGCGATGCCGGGATCGATCTGCGCTTTGTCAAAGGCAAGAGCATCAGCGCCGATCGAGCGGGGCTCCTGCACACCAAGTTCATGATCGTCGACAAGACCACTCTGGTGAGCGGCAGCAACAACTGGTCGTCGACGGGCACATCGATCAACAACGAAAACACCATGGTCATCAAGGGCCGCGAGCAGGACGAGCTCATCGGCGGCTTTGCCTGTCACTTCGAAACCATCTGGGATGGCCGTGTCGATGACGCCGCTGCGTGCAGCGGGCAGAACGTCTTCTTCACCCCGGGCGGCGGCGCCAAGACCATGATCCGCGACAGCATTCGCGGAGCGCACACCAGCATCGATGTGTTGATGCACCACTTCACCTTTCCAGACCTCGCCAAGGAGCTAGCCAAGGCGCAAGAGCGAGGCGTCGAGGTGCGTCTGGTGGTCAACGAGGCTGATCGGGGCGAGGTCGCCGGCAGCGACTTCCGACGACTGCTCGAGGCTGGCGGCCAGATTCACTTCAAGCGCGTCAACGAGGATGCCTTTCAGCTGATGCACAACAAGCTGGCCATCATTGATGGTCGCATGCTGATAAACGGCAGCGGCAACTGGTCGGGTACGGGCTTTTTCAACAACTACGAGAACTACGTGCGCTACTTCGAGCCCGATGTGGTTAGGCAGTTCGAGGACATGTATGACCGAGTCTGGTCGTGGTCGGTGAGTGCCGACGGTCTGGATGGGCAGCTGAGCGCCGCCCAAGAGCAGGCGCGAGAGACCCAGGCCTTCTTCGGCAACTTGCATGCACACTTCAGCGCGCACGAGCTGGATCACAAGCTCGATGACGGCAAGGACCAGCGCGTCGATGCCGACGGCAACCTCATCGATGTGGATGGTGCCGAGGGCGTCGCCGACGCCGCCACCCTGGCCTTTGCGTACGCGCAAGACAACGCCGGCCTCGACTTCATGGCGCTATCGCCGCACACCACCGATGACAGCGCCAGCGATCCCGCCGAC
>JAHEAK010000036.1 GCA_024642805.1 Kofleriaceae bacterium
AGTGCAGAGCGCTTGCTGCGCGCGTGGCTTCTCAGCAAGCGCTCTGCACTGCGGGTGGCCATCGTGGTCGGAATCGTCATCTTCTTCGTGGGCACCAAAGGCGCACCGCGCGTTGGCAGCCTGACGCAGAGCTATGGCTACACCCTCTTGGCGCTTGTCTGCGCCCTGCTCATCCTCGACCTGGCGCGCTACGAGCAAGGCGATCGCTGGACTCGCATATTTAGCTGGAAGCCCCTGGCCAGGGTCGGCGCTTACTCGTATTCCGCCTACGTCATTCACAAGCCATTGCATGCCTTCGTGGGCGTTCCCCTCGTCGATGCCCTGGGCCTTGGCGAACGCACCGCGAGCTCATGGCTGGCGGCGCTGGCATATTTTCTCGTCGTCACCATCGCCACCTTGCTGCTGGCGATGGCGAGCTATCACGCCTTTGAGCAGCCCTTCTTGCGACTCAAGCGCTTCTTCGTTGCTCATGGCAAGAAGCACGGCGAGTAAGGGCGCGCGCTGCTCACATGCCCTGATCGCTGGCGAAGGCCTCGAGGGGCGCTGAAATCTCGCCCCAGCGCTCGCTCCCCCAAACCTCTTCGTATGCAATCGCGGTCGCCAACATGATGCGCAGGGCGCGCACCACCACCGGCAAGTCGCTAGCAAGGTTCTTTTGCTCGGCGGGATCGCTGGCCAGATCGTAAAGCTCGACACCCCCGGCCGCGGCCTCGATAAGCTTGAAGCGGTCGAAGACCAGAGCACGCGAGCCGTCGGCGAGCCCTGATACCAGGGGGCGCTCGTCTAGACTCTGCAGGCCGGAGAGCAGGCTCACACCCTGCCCACTCACTTCGGGCTCGATACCTGCCAGGTCGACGATGGTGGCTTTGATATCCGCACTGCTGGCCGTCTTCGGTGCTTTGCGACCCGCAAGCTCGCTACACTGGATCGCGAAGGGAGTGAGCAGGACCTCTTGATGGAGGGAATCGGTGTGACCAAAGCGGCCGCGCTCCCACAGCTCCTCGCCATGATCGCCGGCCAGGACGATGGCAGTCTCGCCATCGAGGTGCATCTCCGCCAACTCATCGAGCATCTCTTCGAAAGCCTCGTCCACGTCGGCAATGGTCGCGTTGTACAGGGCTCGCACGAAGGCCTGCTCTTGCGCGCTCGCCACTCGTCGCCCCGAAGCAATCTGCTCGCTGAGCCCGATGGTCTTGGCTCCGGAAAACAAAGCCGGCTGTGACCACTGCCTGGCAAGCGCTTCGTCGCTCGGTCGATAGGGCAAGTGCGGCTCGACAGCGGCAATGTGGATAAAGGATCGCTGCTCACGATGATCGAGCAAGAAGCGTTTTGCCTGCCGCCAGAGGGTCTTTGCGCCCGCGTGGTGCTGTCGACGCATGGGGTTGTCGTAGTAGCCAAAGCCCTGCGCGTAGCCAGCCTCGTCGCTGACGAAGCCATTGCCGCTGATGAGAGCCGTTGCGTAGCCAGCAGAGCGCAAGAGTTCGGCCATGGTCGAGGTCTCCTCTGGAATGCTTGCCCGTGTGGTGAGCCGCCCACTCATCAGCGTCGAGTGGGCGCCTCCCGCCGAGGGCACCGCCGCCTGCATGCCCTCGATACCAAAGCCTGTGTCGACGAAGCGGCGCAGATTGCGAGCCGCTTCAGTGTGAAGTCGGTCGCTTCGAAATGAGGAAATCGAAAACAGAATGATTCGCTGAGGCGGATGAATCTTGCCCCGCTTCTCTTGCCGAGCCGGGCGCGCGATCCGCAAGCGCGACCATGCAATGGGACCATCGCTAAGAAAATCCATGCGCACGACTTGCCCGGCATAGCTCGCCAGATCGGTACCATGCTCGCGCCAGCTAGCGCTCGCCTTGCCTGCCAAGATTTGCTTTCGTTCCCGGTCCTGCGCGCGCACGGCAACCTGGAAGGTCGCGCTGCCCGCCACATCGAAAACCAAACGAGTCTCACCCTTCGGAACTCGCAGGTAGTAGCTGATGCGCGCGCTCTGTTCCGCCACCAGCCCCGTCTGTGCTCGCCCCTCAGCCAAGTAGCTGCGACTCACGAAGGCGTCGGACGCATCTGCGCCAGCGCCAATACTGAAGCTTTGAAAGGCGGCGGCGCTTCGATAGCCAGCGAGCTCAGCGCTCGAGCGAAAATAGAAGCGCAGCTTGTTCTCGCCCTCGACTACGCTCGCCTTGGGCGCGACGATCGTATAGCTCTGCCACGTGCGGGTTGGCATCGATAAATCGCCAACCTTGTTCTCATTGAGAAAGATACTCACCAACTGCTTATCGACCGCGGCCTTGGCGGTGAAATGGATCTCAAGGCTCTCGCCCGCGAGCGTGATACCGCCGGCATCGCTATCGACGGGGAAATAGAGCTGTGCCGCCAAGCCCTGTACCAGTGAGGCGGTTTTCGCCGGCTGCCCTTGGTCGTCGGCAGGCACCTGCACGCCGCGAATCCAATCGTTGCGCATGCCGCCGTCGACGTACTTCACGAAATCTGGCGAGCCTGCATTGATGAAGAGCGAGCCTCCGCGAAATCCGCTCGCCAAGGGGCGACTGGCGAATAGGTCGATGGCCACATCCTCCGCCACATCGGGGGCCTTTGGGCTGGTCAAAAGAGGCGTTTGGCTGGCTCCCTCCGGCCGACGGCGCTGCCCATCTAGATCGTCTCGCCACGAACATCCGCTGAGCTCGACCAGGGCCAATACGAGTGCGAGCAAGGGGCCCGACGGCCGACACAGCCACGACGCAGCAAACACGGAACGATCCAGCAAGGCGCCCTTGGTCTACCATAGTTGGCACGCCAGCGACCTTTCCCCTGCCAGCTTTGCACTGGCGCCGAAGACCGGTATCGTTGCTCGACCTGACGCCCTGGAGTCTTCGAGCATGAGCACCGCAATATCCGACGACCAGCTGATCCTGCCCCTCATCTACAACAACGAGCGCACACGCTCCGATGAGGTCTTCCTCCACCAACCGGTTGGCGGAGGCAAGGTCGACACCTATACCTGGGCGCGCTTCATGGATGAAGCCCGGCGCATCGCCAGCTACCTGAAGGCCCAGAACTTTCCACCCAAGAGTCAGATCGCGCTCATCTCGAAGAATTGCGCGCAATTCATGATCACGGATGTGGCCATCTGGATGGCAGGACATGTGTCCGTGGCCCTCTATCCAACGCTCAATGCCGAGACCGTTGCCTACATTCTCAAGCACAGCGAATCCAAGCTGCTCTTCGTCGGCAAGCTCGACACCTGGGACGAAATGAAGGAGGGCGTGCCAGCGGACATGCCCTTGGTCTCCTTCCCACTGGCGCCCAAGAACGACTATCCGACCTGGAACGATCTACTGCGCGACAACGAACCGCTTTCGGGGAATCCAACCCGGCCCGCCGACGAGATGGCTCTCATCATCTACACCTCGGGCAGCACCGGCCAGCCCAAGGGTGTCATGCACAGCTTTGCAAGCATCTCGGCTGCCTCGCACCTCTTCATTGACGCCATCAAGGTCACCAAGAACGATCGCATGCTCAGCTACCTGCCCATGGCCCACGCCATGGAGCGCTGGATCGTGGACACGACGGGCCTCATGGTTGGCTTCGAGATTTTCTTCGCCGAGTCGCTATCGACCTTCTTGCAGGACATACAGCGAGCTAGGCCAACCCTCTTCATTTCCGTACCGCGCCTCTGGCAAAAATTCCAAGCGGGCATCCTCAAGAAGATGCCCCAGAAGAAGCTCAGCATGCTCCTCAAGATCCCCGTGGTGAACACGGTGATCCGGAAGAAGATCCTCACGGCGCTCGGTCTGCAACATGCGCGTCTGGCTGGCAGTGGTTCGGCGCCCATCGCCGGCGAGGTGTTGGCCTGGTATCGAGATCTGGGCCTGGAGCTGGTCGAAGGCTACGGCATGTCGGAAAACTTCTCATGCTCGCACATCTCGATCCCGGGTAAGACTCGCGTCGGCTACGTCGGCCAGCCCTATCCAGGTGTCGAGTGCAGGCTGAGCCCCGACGGCGAGATCCTCGTCAAGAGCCCTGGCACCATGCTCGGCTACTTCAAGATGCCCGAGGCCTCCAAGGAGTGCATGACCGACGACGACTTCCTGCGCACCGGCGATCGCGGTGAGATCGATGAGCAGGGACGCTTGAAAATTACCGGCCGCACCAAGGAACTCTTCAAGACCTCCAAGGGCAAGTACATCGCCCCGGCTCCCATCGAAAACATGCTCAACAACAGCTCTCGCGTGGAGCTAAGCTGCGTTTCTGGCTCGGGCCGTCCCCTGGCCTACGCGGTCGTGATGCTAGCGGAGGACCTCTACGCCAATCTGAGCTCGGCGGCCAAAGCCGAGATCGAAAAAGATCTGGGCGCTCTCCTCGGCGAGGTCAACAGCAAGGTCGAGAGCTTTGAACAGTTGCAGTTCATCGCCATCGCCAAAGAGCCCTGGACCATCGAAGACGACATGTTAACGCCGACCCAAAAGATCAAGCGCGCCAAGATCGAGAAGCGCTATGAACCGATGCTCGACGCCTGGTATGCCGGCAAGGCCGACGTGGTCTGGGAAGCCTAACGAGCGGCGAGGCCCGGCCGGAAGGCTTCGCTCGACACCTAGCAGGCTGCTGACGCGCTAGCTGTGCTCAAACTGCTGGTGCACGGTTGATTTGTCGGTGGACAATGCCGTTGCCATCGCCATCTTCATCGTCATCCTCGGGGCGAAAACTGCTAGGGCGCAAATCCGAGCGCCGCCTGAATTGGATCGAGGAGGCTCGAAGGCGCCTTGCGCTGACTGTCGAGCTCAAGGATCTCGGCTACGCGCTGGTGGTCCTCGGCTGGCAACTCCTTGAGCAGCGCAGCTCGTGTCGCCTTGGCGTCAGCTGCACGCCCAAGGGCACCTTGTGCATGGGCAAGGTCAAGCAAGATGCCAGCATCCAAACCAGGTGCCGTGAGCGAGAGTGCCTTCTTGCAAGCGGCGATCGTGGCCAGATGATTTCCAGAGCCGCGATACGCGCGGGCTACTAGCGCCCAGTAGGCGCCCGCATCTCCGGACGCCGCCGCCGCCTGCGTAAAGTACAACTCGGCGGCATCGACCTCGCCCGTGGCTGCGCTGGCGAGACCGGCCACCAACGAGTAGACCGGCATGTGCCTCGAGAGCTGCTCAAGCTCGATGGCAAATGCCAACGCCGCCTCTCGATTTCCAAGCCGAAAGAGAAGCTCGATCACAATGGCACGCTCGCGCGCTCCATAGACGGCTCGCCCGACGAACTCGTGCGCGAGGCGCGTGGCCAGCGCAGGATCGCGCTGGTGGGCACGCGCGATGGCCTGCAGCTCTTCTTGCCACGCGGGCACGCCCCAATCCGCGGCCAGGCCCAGAGGCGTGACCTCTGGCCCCGTCGACAGCGCGCGCACGAGCGACATGATGCCGCGATCGGGACCGAGAGTGAGCGCAGCGGCATCTCCAGGCAGGGCGGGTCGCGAGGAACCAAACCACCAGACATGCAGGTCGCGCCAGCGCTGCAGAGCTTGCATGTCGCGCCCGCCCCTATCGACGTAGAGCTGCGCGAAGCGCAAGGCCTGACGCTTAGCGCCGCCATTGGCCAGCCAGTAAAAGACCTTCAGTGCGCCCTTGTCGTCGAGCTCTTCGCTGTCCAGGGCAAAGCGGCGAGGATCCGAAGCCGGCAAGGCCCGAAGGTGGGAGGCCGCCTTGTCCTGCTCGAATCGGCTGCTGTGTCGCAGATAAGCCAACGCAGTCAGTGCCTCATACTCATCGAGCGCCTCGAGACCGGCCGCGCGGGCATCGAGGAGCGCCTCCGCATCGCCCAGGGCCAGTCTCTCGAGGGCTCGCTCACTCAGAAGAGTTCTCAAGTCCACACGCAAGTCCGCCGGCAACCAGTTCACTTGCTCGAGCTCTAGCATCGCCGTCAGCCCCTGACCGCGCCGGCCCTCTTCAAGCAGAATGCGAGCCAGTGCCTGGCGAGCCTCTCGGTCGTTTGGATCCGAGACCAGCTCTTCCTGCACAGCCTGTTTGTCACGAGGATGCGCTCCGCCGCAGGCGATGCACAGCACTGCCAATAGGCAGGCCTGCACCGGTAACGACGTCGACAAGCTGGCGCCTACTTGCTGCGCTGAAGCAGCTCTTTCAGATCGCTGCCAAGACTAAAAGCCAGTGTGTCGGCGGCCGGGATGGTGATCGGCAGACCAGTGCGAGGATGCCGCCCCTCGCGGGCGGGACGACGACGTTTGAAGAAAGAACCAAAACCGGGATAGGTGAATCGCGGCGTGCGGCCCTTGCGCGTTATCTTGCTCTTGACGAAATAATCGCCTAGCTCGGCAAAGACACCATCGACGATGTCTGCCACGGCCCGTTTCGTCAGGCCGTTCTTCACTCCGCGCTTGCGGTAGATGAGATCGATGAGTTCCTGTTTGGTCATACGTCCTGGCTCTCGAGGCGCCGACAGTAAAAAGCGACCGCAGAGCTGTCAAGCCACTGGGTATGCGTGTGGCAGCAGCACTACTCTGGCTTGATACCGAGGGATTGCAATCGGCCCATCACCTGCTGCAGGTCGGCCCAGGCCTCGCGCTTTTTGGCCGGCTCACGCAAGAGGTAGGCGGGGTGATAGGTCGGCATGACAGGAATGCCCTGGTAGTCCTGCCACACGCCGCGCATCTTGCCCATCGCTTCTCGACTGTTCAGCAGCAGCTGAGCCGCTGGCTTGCCGAGGGTAACAATGACGCTGGGCGCGACCGCTTGAATCTGCGCGGCCAGAAAACCTGAGCAGGCAGCCACTTCTTCGCTCTTGGGATCGCGATTGCCTGGCGGCCTGCACTTGAGCACATTGGCAATGTAGACCGACTCCCTGGTCCAGCCCATGGCTACGATCATCGCGTCGAGCAACTCGCCAGCGGCACCGACAAAGGGCAGTGCCCTGCGATCCTCCTCTGCGCCCGGCGCCTCGCCGACAAAGAGCAACGCCGCGTCCTCCCGCCCGCATCCAAACACGATGTGTTGGCGCGTGCTCGCCAATGCACAGCGCTGGCAATCTCCTATGTCCTCGCGAATCGCGCCTAGGCTGTGCACGCGCTTCGGAACCTCGGCCGCTGCGACTGGCACCGCTTCGCTCAGCTCGGGCCCTGCCTCTACCACGGGCGCACAGGGCGCGTCGGGTACGGTGGTGCAGCCGCTGCGCGAGAGCTCACGGAGCGTCTTTCTAAACTCGACGACCAGCTCCTGCAATTCGTCCATGCTCATGCCCTTGGCCCCTTTGCTTGCAGCTCTCGTGAGAGTCGATCCAAGATCGCGTGAGCGATTTCATCCTTGCTGGCCAGCGCGACATCCTCGTGACCTTCGCTGGAGACGAGCTGCACGGCGTTTTGATCGCTAGCAAAGCCTCGGTCCGAAGCGCTGACATCGTTAGCCACAATGAGGTCGCACTTCTTGGCCAAAAGCTTCTTGCGGGCAAGCGCCAGAAGGGCCGTGGGATCGCTGGTCGTCTCGGCCGCAAAGCCCACCAAGAGCGGCCAGGAGCCTTCGCGCTCAGCGCCGAGCTTGGCCAGGATGTCGACGGTGCGCTCGAGGACGATCGTCGGCGAGTTGCCTAGCTCGTGCTTCTTGAGCTTGCTGGTGGCGACCTGCACCGGTCGAAAGTCGGCCACGGCAGCGGCCATGATGATGGCATCGGCCTTTTGACGAGCGTTGACGATGGCATCGCACATCTGCGCAGCCGAACGCACGCTCACCAGCTGCACTCCCTTGGGCGCCTCCAACGTGGACGGGCCGCTCACCAGCGTCACCCGCCCACCGCGGCGAACCACGGCGCGTGCCAACGCATAGCCCATCTTGCCCGTCGATCGGTTGCCAAGGAAGCGCACGGGATCGAGTGCTTCCTCGGTGCCCCCCGCACTGATCAGCACATGTCGACCGGCGTAGTCTTGCGCCGAGAGAAGCTGAGCCACAGCCTCGGCGATCTCAGCCGGCTCGGAGAGCCGACCCTGCCCGATCCACTTGCAGGCCAAAAAGCCCTGGTCTGGCCCCACGAAGTACATGCCTCGCGCCGCCAGGGTCTCGACGTTTCGCTGTGTTGCTTCGTTGTTCCACATGTTGACGTTCATGGCCGGCGCAAGCAGCACCGGGCATGTGGCGGCCAAAACCGCAGAGGTGACCGGATCGTTGGCCATACCTGCCACGAGCCGCGCCATTAGATTGGCCGTGGCCGGAGCAATGACTATCAGGCTGGCGCCATCGGCGACACGAATGTGGCCAATGTCAGCGTCCTGCTGATTGTCGAACATGTCGGTAAAGACCGGCTGGCCGCTGAGGGTCTGAAAGGTCAGCTCCCCGACAAAGTGGCGAGCACTCTGGGTCATGGCCACGCGGACCTCCGCGCCGAGCTTCACGAGTCCACGCAAAAGTTCGACGCTCTTGTAGGCAGCAATGCCTCCTCCCACGCCGAGGACGATCTTCGCGCCCGCCACTGGCGTCGCGCTGGACGACGATGAGCTCGGTGGGCCGCTGTGCGTTGATACAGACAAGGAATTGACCTTTGTGGGCGAGGAACCGTACCCTATCAGGAATGAGTTCGGGGGACGCGCCAAATCGCGAAAGCATCATGGAGGCCTTGGTACTGGCCTTCTCCCATTCGAAGCTCAAGGACGTGGTTGGCGGCGATGCACTCCGTATGGTCCTCGCTGGACAATACCGAGACATGGTCTCTGGCAACACCATGAACCTGCAAGTCGTCTGGGATTTGCTCCACGACCAGCCGAACTTCAACGTCGAGGACGCCAAACCGCCCTTTTGCGCCATGAAGAGCTGGGAGAAGGAGTTGCGAGTAAGCGCGCAATTGCCATCGCAGCTGGCCGATCTGGGCCCAACGGAGATCCTCGCCCTGGCATCGCACTGCGCGGTTCCCAAAAAGCTTCGGCAACTCGCTTTCGATCGCGAAGGTGAAATGCGCAAGGCTCGAGACCGAGCGCAGCGCGCAACCGAGGCATCCGCAACGACGCCCCAGGTTTCCACTCGCAAGCCCGCATGGGAGGCGGGCCTAGCGCTCGTGGCAGTTCTCACCCTCGGCTTTGCGATCTATAGCGCGGTCGGCTTCATGTCGGGCGGCGGCTACCAGAAAGTCACGACCGAGGAGATCGGCTCGCTCTTGCCTATCAAGAGTGCCAAACGCCTCGGCGCGGACATGACAATTCATCTGTCCAACGATGGCTGGCAATCCCAGCCCGAGGACCAACGCACCGAGGTCTTGAAAGAGGCGCTCACCCGACTCGGTGCTAGCAAGGTCGAAGTTCTGGTTGTGCGCGACTCTACAGGGCAAATGGTCGGCTCCGCTCAATGGACCGGAACGCCGCCGCACATTCAAGTGCGCTTGCGCTGATGGTTCTGGGCCAAATCGGGTACAACCCGCGCTGTGCCTTCCTCATCGAACAAAGGCGTCGTCGCAGTCGTCGGCGCAGGCTGTGCTATCGGATTGCTCTTCGCCCTTGGCTACCTTCTCTATTGGTTGCCAAAGCAAAAGGCTGACGAGGCCAAGCAGGAGATCGAGCAGTGGAGCACTGCGTGGGCAGAGGCGCGCAGCTGTCTTATCGGTAGCAAGCCCGACTCCAGCGATCCTGCCCAGGCACTCACCGCCAGGGAACTTCGCAGCTCGAATCTCCAGTCCTCGCTTGCCGGCTGCATGAACAAACTGAAGCCGCTGCGACGTGGAGAAGGTTTCACCACCGAAGACGAGGCCATCGAAAGCGCCTGGCACAAGATCGAAATACCTGTCTCCAAGCTCGCCCAGGCACAAGCCTGGATTGGCGCCAAGGAGCCAAACAATCCTCCCGACATTCTGCGCGCCAATCTAGCCAGCGCCATTCTCGAGGTCGATGCCGCCAACCTGCAGCTGCGCAAAGCTGGCGGTCTGAAGGCGGCGGCTGACAACGAACTGCTCCTTGCCAAAGCCAGCTCCTACAAAGTGCTAGCAGGCCCCGAAGGCAAAAAGACCGCCATCAGCAACCTGGCCGTCGAACCGGGCGCCATCACATATCTAGCCACGGCCGAGGACAGCCAGTGGCGAGCTAAACTCACCGAAGAAGCGGTTGCCTTCGAGCACCTCAGTCCTCTCGCTTTGCACGCCATCGAGGCGCCGTGGGGCCTGTGGGTGGAGAGTGATGGCATCCCGATGGCGCCGCACGAGGCCCAGGCCGGCGCACAGGTCATGGCCGGTCAGCTCGATGGCGTCGGCGAGCCTTCCGGCCAGGGCGTGCTGCTTCACACTCTCAAAGCGGGCGAGCATGTCACCCTGCGCTTTGCCATTGGTGACGACAGACGCACGGCCCTCTTTCGTCTCGACCAGGTCGAGGGTGCCTACGACTCCATCAGCTGGCGACACATACTCTTCACCTCCGAGGATGCTGGCAAGACCTTTGTCGAGCAGCCCCTTCCGGGTGGCGAGCTATGGGTCGCGCTCAAGGCCAGCACCCTTGGCAACTACCTCAGCTGGCAAGAGGACGAGACCAGCGCGCAGCTGCACGTGCAGCGCTTGACGACCGAAGGCAGCGACCATCAGCTCCTGCAGTTCGGTGAGGATCGAGCCAACTTGACTAGCTGGCCGCCCGAGCTGTGCCTGGCTCCAAATCGCTCCTGGTGGCTCCTGGATGGCGCTGTCTACACCATGGGGGCCGATGCGCGACTGGTTCCCGTACCGGGCAAGCTGCGCCACGATCTGAATGTCTACGAGCAAACCGTGCGCTGCACCGACCAGGGCCTGTCCCTTGCCAGTCAGCAATACGGCGCCGAGTTTGCGAGCAAGCTGAGCTATCAGACCTGCACGGTCGATCGCTGTGCAGAAAAGATTCACAGCGTGAAGCTCCCGAGCGGCGCGAGCTACCAACTCGTCTTTCACAAGAGCAAGTGGCACGCCCTGGTCTTGCTCGATCAACTGGCCGCCATTTGGAACGAGGATGACGATAGCGCGCCAACTCGCTTCGTCGACGTCGGTCGTTCCCAAGACGTGGTACGGGCATTGTCATGGCCTGCCGGATTGCTGTTATTGGCATGGCCAGCCGAGGCAGAGGCCCCCTCCCTGCTTCTCCTGCCCGAGTAGCCAAGCGCAAAGCTCCGCGCATTCTGTTACCGTTTGGGCTGACCATGGCCTGGTTCGCTGACAAGGACATTTCGGAGCGTGTCGATCGCATGGAGGTTGAGTTCAACCAGTTCGGCGTCGACGCGTATGGCGTTTCCAAGAAGGAGTTGGTTCGCACCTATACCTTGCTTGCATTCTTCTATCGCAAGTACTTCGACGTGACCGTCAATGGCATCGAGCACGTGCCCGCGCGCGGCCGCGCCATGCTGGTAGGCAATCACAGCGGTGGCCTGGCCCTCGACGGCGCCATCGTGACTGGTTCCATGCTGCTGGAAGCCGAACCGCCTCGTCTGGTTCAAGCCATGACCGACAAGTTCATCAACAGCCTGCCCTTCGGCTCGCTCTTCTCCTCACGCCTTGGCCACCTCACCGGCCTTCCCGAGCACGCAACCCGGCTTCTCGAGGACGAGCGCTTGCTCATGGTCTTTCCGGAAGGCCACCTGGGCACGGCCAAGCTTTACGGCGATCGCAACTCACTGGTCCGTTTTGGTACCGGCTTCATGCGCCTGGCCTTGCGCACCAAGAGCCCCATCGTGCCCTTCGCCTTTCTCGGCGGCGGCGACGCGATTCCCACCATCGCCAACCTCGAAAAGACCGGCAAGCTGCTCGGTCTGCCCTACTTGCCGATTACCCCCTACCTCTTGCCCTTGCCACGGCCTGTCTCTTTGGAGCTGTACTACAGCGAGCCTATGGTCTTCGAGGGCACCGGCAACGAAGACGATGCGGTCATCCAGGACTACGTCGACTTGGTCAAGGAGCGCATCGCAGGGCTCATCGAGCGGGGCGCCAAGATCCGCCTGGGCAGAGGGGAATCGTCAGTGCAATGAGAGTTATTCTTACAGGCATTGCCGGCAAAGCGGGCCAGCTGGTCGCACAAGAACTGCTCGAGCGCGGCTTTGAGGTCATTGGCATCGACAAGCGTGCCTGGCCCAACGCGCCCGAGGGCATTCAAATTCATCGAGCCGACATTCGCAAACGCGCGGCAGAGGAAGTGTTTCGCCACGAGCGCCCTGACGCCGTCATCCACATGGCGACGGTGACGCACCTGGCACGCCGCTCCGAGGAGCGCTATCGCATCAACTTGCAGGGCACCCGCGCCGTCTTCGATCACAGCCACAACTACGGCATCAAGAATGTCATCTTCGTCGGCCGGCACACCTTCTATGGCGCTAGCTCGGTGAGCCCGCTCTACCACAAGGAGGACGATCCTCCGCAGAGCGTCAATACCTTCCCGGAGCTGAGCGACCTGGTTGCCGCCGACCTCTACGCAGGCTCGGCGCTGTGGCGCTATCCAGAACTTACGACCTGCATCTTGCGCGTCTGCTACACCCTGGGACCGGCCTGCCACGGAACCCTTTCGTCCTTCCTGCGCGGCAAGCGCGTGCTCACGGCCCTCGGCTTCGATCCGCTCTTTCAGTTCATGCACGATCGCGACATGGCGCGGGCCATCGTGCTAGCGCTCGAAAAGAATCTGCGCGGCGTGTACAACGTCGCGGGGCCGATGCCCGTGCCGCTCAGCGTCATCATCAAAGAGTGCGGCCGCCAGCAGATTCCCGTGCCCGAACAGCTCTTCGGCCTCATGCAGGGCCGACTGGGCATGCCCCGGGTACCGCGCGGCGCGGTCGCCCACATCAAGTTCCCTGTCATCACCAATGCCGATGCCTTCCGCGAGGCCACTGGTTTCGAGTTCGAGTTCGACCACACCCAGATCATCGAGCAGTTCCTGGAAGCCTGCCCTCCCCCGCACTAGCTGTCGTGCGCGAGCCATAGGGCTACGGCGCCAAGCTACTGGCCAAGCTATTGGCCAAGCTCCTGGGCCAGCTCCTGGGCCAGCTCCTGGGCCAGCGCGCGCGTCTCGATGATGTTGTCCTCGATCGAGCAGTAGGTCCAGCCGCCGTAGCGACCGACAGGGTGCACGCCATGGCCAACAAGCTCGGTCTTGAGGCGCGCGTGCTCGGCCAGCGAGCGCTCGGTGATGTGCACGTAGGCCGGATCCATGGCGACGCTGTGCCAGCTCACCAGCTTGTGATCCGTGACGTATCCCTCGCGGGCGAGACCGGCCAGCACGGCCTCAAGGGTACTCGGCACATCGAAGCTCGCGCCGCTGGCCGCGCCGATTTCCACGTAGAGCGACATGCGATCGCTGCCCATGATGTTGTCGTAAAAACCCACTCGGTAGAAGGGCAAGCTCGGGTCGGGGAAGTACACCCAGTGCACATCCTCGGGCCCCTTCTTGTCGAAGCCGAGATTGAAGACCAGGACTTTGTTGGAACTGAAGTCCTCGGGCTGATGCTCGAGGGCAGCAAGCTGGCACATCGAATTGAAGGGCGCCGAGCTCACCAGATGTTCAAAGCGCAGCTCGCGCTTGCTGGTGCGCGCCACTTTGGCTTTCAGATCGATGGACTCGAGCCGCTCCTGGTAGCTGACCATGTCGCCTGGCAAATCGTGCAGGAGAGCGTTTACGAACTCAATGGCGCCGCCCAGCGGATAGCTGAAGCTGGCGTTGTAGCTCTGGTTGTTGGCACTCTGCATGTTGCGAATGATGTCGTCCACGTCCGCATGCGGGAAGAAGCGGCCCATGGCTTCGACGTCGAGCTTGTCGAGATCACAGGCATAGAGCTTCTCATTGTAGGGAATGAGAAAGCGCTCGGCGATGCCGCGCCCGAAGCGCCGATAGATCATGTCCTTGAAGGAACGCGCGGGGCTGGCCGGATCGTAGCCCTCATCCCGGAAGTAGAGCGAGACCAGGCAGTCGATGAAGTCCTCGCGATCGAGCTGATGGATGTTCTTTTGGAAGGGGAAGTCGATATCCAGGCCACCGAAGCGAATGCTGGTTCTCTTGATGACGGTACGCACGTCCTGACCGGGCATGCGCGCCCGCAACCAGGCCTCGATCTCCGGTTTGCGAAAGTGAAAGAAGTGCCCCGAGTAGTCCCAGACAAAGCCATCCTGGACGATGGTCTTGCAGTAGCCGCCCGGCTGCGCGTCCGCTTCGATGACCAGCACTCCGGGAGCCGCCTGCCCGCGCTGTGCGCGTTCCGAGCGAATGGCGTTGGCAAAAGACAGTCCCGAGATGCCCGCGCCGACCACCAGGTACTCGACGCTCTCCATCAGGCAGCGCCCTTGGTGGCCGTGAAGGTCACGCCAGGGAAGTCATCGGCGGCGTGCTCCAGCTGCCAATCGCTGCGGGCCAGGAAGACCGGGGCGCCACTGTGGTCGTCAGCGATATAGGCATTGTGCGCCTCGCAAAACTTCTTGAGAGTCTTTTCCTCCGGGCACAGCACCCAGCGAGCAGCCGCAAAGGACGCGGCCTCATACACCACTTCGATGTCGTACTCGTGCTTGACCCGCTCGGCCATGACGTCGAACTGCAGCACGCCGACCACGCCGATGATCCACTCGGCGCCCATGTGGCGCTTGAAGGCCTGAGCAGCACCTTCCTCGGCCAGTTGCGTAAGAGCTTTACCTAGATGCTTGGCGCGCATCGGATCGACGGGGCGAACCTTGCGCAGGTGCTCCGGGGCAAAGCTCGGGATGCCGCTGAACACCAGGTTTTCGCCCTCGGTCAGGGCGTCGCCGATGTGCAGAGCGCCGTGGTTGGGGATGCCGACGATGTCGCCGGCAAAGGCCTCTTCGGCAAGCTCGCGGTCTCTGGCCTGAAAGAGCACCGCGTTGTTGACCGCAAGGGTCTTGCCCGAGCGACAGACTTTGAGCTTCATGCCGCGATTGAAGTGCCCCGAGCACAGGCGCACAAAAGCGATGCGATCGCGATGGCGCGGATCCATGTTCGCCTGGATCTTGAAGACGAAGCCAGCCACCTTGTCCTCGGTAGGATCGATGTCGCGAGTCGCCGAGCGCTGGGGGCGCAGGGAAGGCGCCAGGGAGGCCACACCGTGCAAAAGCTCGCGCACGCCGAAGTTCGAGAGGGCGGAACCAAAGAACATGGGCGTGAGCGTGCCATCGAGAAAGGCCTGACGGTCGAAGTTCGGGCACAGCTCACGAACCATCTCGACCTCCTCGCGCAGCTTGGCGGCGGCCTTGGCGGGCAAGAGCTCGTCGATCAAAGGGTCGTCCAGGCCTTTGCACTTCTGCCCCTCGGTGAGGATCGAGCGATCCGATTTGTCGATGAGCACCAGCTGGTCGTTGAAGAGGTCGTAGCAGCCCAAGAAGTCCTGTCCCATACCGATGGGCCAGCTCGCCGGGGTCACGTCGATGGCCAGGGTCTTTTCGACTTCGTCCATCAGCGCAAAAGGATCCTGGCCCTCGCGATCGAGCTTGTTGACGAAGGTCATGATGGGCATGTCGCGCAAACGACAGACCTCGAAGAGCTTGCGAGTCTGATTCTCGATGCCCTTGGCGGCGTCGAGGACCATGATGGCCGAGTCGACCGCGGTCAGCGTGCGATAGGTGTCCTCGGAGAAGTCCTGGTGACCGGGGGTGTCGAGGAGATTGAAGGTCCAGTCCTGATAGTCGAAGGTCATCACCGAGGAGGTCACCGAGATGCCGCGCTCGCGCTCGATCTTCATCCAGTCGGATGTGGCGCGCCGAGCCTGTCCCCGTGCCGCCACAGCGCCGGCCATCTGGATGGCTCCGCCGAAAAGCAGGAGTTTCTCGGTGAGAGTCGTCTTACCGGCATCGGGGTGCGAGATGATCGCAAAGGTCCGCCTGCGCGAGACTGGTTTCGTCAGATTGGCCATACGTCCTGGCGCTCAAGTACCATGGCCCCGTGCTCGATTCCAGCAAGCGCTGCCCAGGCTGCTACCTGGTGCCACAGCTGTGCATGTGCGCCGATACCGAGGCCATCCCCTGCCCGATCGAACTGGTGGTTCTGCGCCACGTGCGAGAATATGAGCGCAGTTCCAACACCGGGCGCCTGGTCGACGCCGCCTTCGCCAATGCCCGTATCCTCGAGTACGCCCACCCCGATCATCCGCTCGATAGGAATGCCATCGCCTGCCCGAACAGCTACCTGCTCTTTCCCTCGGCGGGCGTGAGTCCCGAGCTGCGCCCGAGGCGCCTGGTCATCCTCGATGGCAGCTGGTCGCAGGCCCGGCGCATGGCCCAGCGGGTGCCCGAGCTGCGCGGCATGCCCTACCTCTCGCTGCCGCCGCCGGTCCTTGCGCTGCCGCGACTGCGCAAGGGCCAAAAGCCCGAGCAGATGT
>JAHEAK010000532.1 GCA_024642805.1 Kofleriaceae bacterium
CCCCGATTTCGGCGCTCCTGGTTGCCGCTTGTGTACAGCTCCTGTGCGTCGAGATCGGGGCGCCCTATCTGCTCGGCAAGGCCGTAGGCGCGATATTGGTGTTTTTCTTATGGAGCTATCCGGTGCAGGCGCGCCTGGTCTTTGCCGCGCAACACGCCTGTCGCTAGCCCCCCCTCATTTGCCCCCTCGCTGGCCCGGTCATTTACCGCCTCGCTAGCCCCCCCTCACGTCTTTCCCGTTGGCCCATTTATCCAAGGAGCAGCACATGGAACTCAGCGTCATCATCCCCGCCTACAACGAAGCCGAGCGCATCGCGCCCACCCTCATGGCCCTGCATGCCTACCTGCGTCATCAGGGCTTTCGCTACGAGATCTTGGTCGTCGACGATGGTTCCAGCGATTCGACTGCGGGGCTGGTCAGCGCGATGGCCTGCGAGATTCCTGGTCTGCGCGTGCTGGCCAATTCGCCCAATCGCGGCAAGGGGCATGCGGTGCGCACGGGCATGCTCGCGGCCCTCGGCGAAGTGCGACTGATGTATGACGCCGACGGATCGATGCCCGCTGAGGAGATATCGAAACTCGTGGTGCCCATCTTCTCGGGACGGTCGGATATCGCGGTTGGTTCGCGATACGTCACGGGCGCCATCACCGAGCATGAGCAGCCCGGTTGGCGTGTGGCCTGGAGTCGCTTTGCCAATCGCGTCATTCAGCGATCACTGGTACCGGGCATCGTCGACACCCAGTGTGGCTTCAAGGCCTTCTCGGCGGCAGCGGCCGTGGCGGTCTTCTCGCGGGCAACTATCAACGGATGGGCCTTCGATCTCGAGGCCCTCGCACTGGCCAAGCGCATGGGCTTTGTCGTCAGCGAGCATGGCGTCGTGTGGAGCGATGACGAGCGCACCCGAGTTCACCCCGTTCGCGACTTCATTAAGGTGGTTCGCGAGTTCGTGACCATTCGCTGCAACCTGCAACGCGGTCGCTATGGACAGCTCAGCGCGGCGCGCGGCCCCTGAAAGGAGGTTGTTCGTCGGAGCTCTCCGTAAGCCGAGTTCTGTCCCGACCTTGGTTGCCCTCCGTCGGTGGTGACCATTCATCTAGGCCGGCAGTTGCCTGCAGGCTCGAGCGACCAACCCGGAGTCATAGCGCGGGTCACGTGACTCCTATCTGGTCTTGCTTCAGGTGGGGTTTGCCGTGCCCTGTCTGTCACCAGACAGGCGGTGCGCTCTTACCGCACCCTTTCACCCTTACCTAGCGAGCTAGGCGGTTTGCTTTCTGTGGCACTTTCCTTCGAGTCGCCCCGACTGGTCGTTAACCAGCACCTTATCCTGTGAAGCTCGGACTTTCCTCGTGGCCAAAGGCCACGCGGTCACCCTGAGAACTCCGGCGAACAACCAAATCTAGCGACTGGTGGCTAGCCAGCTTCGCTTGCGTTTTCCTCCTCGGACTCGAAGTCCTCCGGTCGGTATAGCAATCGATTGCACTGCCGGCAGCCTTCAATGGTCTCACCGCGCGCGACCAAGTTGGACTGTTGTGGGGCGAGCGCCATGTGGCAGCCCTGGCAAACGCCATTGACCACAGCAACGACCGCGCTTCCGCGGCGCTTGGTGACGTTGTCGTAGCGGGCCATGAGTTGGGCGCTGAGCTTGCTGACCACCTGTGGACGGGCCTCGGCGACCAGGGCCGCGCGGCCTTCGAGCTCTTTGAGAACGTCGTCGAACTTGGCTTCTTCGCTGCGCACATGTTCGCGCAGCTTCTCGACGTCAGCTTCACGCTGGGCGAGTCGCTCTCGACCTACCTCGAGGGCTTCGTAGAGCTTCAGCACCTCTTGCTCGCGCTCGTGGATGCTGCGCTTCTTGTTGTCGATTTCCCGACTTGCCGCGCTGAAGTCGCGGGCATTCTTGGCTTCGGCGAGCTTGCCCTTGGCGCTCTTGAGAGCCTCTTGCTCACGGTTGACCACGGCTTCCTGCTCGGAGCGCCAGGCCTCGGTCTCTTCGATCTTACTGCGCTCGCCGGCCAGCATGGCTTCGAGCTTGGCCAGGTCGTCTTTCGCGGGTGCCAGGCTTGCTGGAACGCTCGCGATGCTCTGACGAATCTCTTGGATTTGGGTGTCGATGGTCTGCAGTTGTTGCAGGTAGCGCAGTTGGTCCTTCAAAACAGCTCCTCGGAATGACAGCGGGTGAATCTAAGAGTTCGAAAATACGAGTTCGATTATTCGAAGCAGCAAGCTAGTAACATTTAGTTTTCAAAGTGGGCCCACCAGGACTTGAACCTGGGACCAGCCGGTTATGAGCCGGCCGCTCTAACCAATTGAGCTATAGGCCCTTGGAAGAGCGCAAGTTACTCGCTGAACGTGGCATTTGCAACGGTACTGCCCGTAGGAGCGTGGTAACTTGCCGGCAATGCAGGCCCTGCTTCGCCTATCGCTCCTCCTGGCGGCCTTTGCCTTTTCTGTGGCCTCTGGCTCCTCGCAAAGCAACGTTCCGCCCCCGGCAACAGGCAGCGCGCCAGCGCCAACGCCGCCCGTCGCACAGCCCATGGATCCCAGCGCGGCTCTCGGCTTGTGGAAGACGAATTTCGGGCCGGTGAAGATCGAGAGCGATGCCGGTCGCGAGCGCGGTCTGATGGGTGTCTGGATCTACGATCGTGACAACCAAGAGATCATTGGCTATTTCTCAGGCGCCGCCGATGGAAACGTTCTGAACTTCTCGTGGGATGAGCCATCGGCCGGAGCACCTCTGCGCGGAGCCGGCTACCTGGTCTTCGACCCGCAGGGAAGTTCGTTCACGGGCCGATGGTGGACCGACAGTCGCGATCGCGGCGGCGACTGGAATGGGTGGCGCGCGGAAGGGGCTGGTCCACTGCCAGGCGATCAAGGGGATCCAAACGGCGTCGAGGATTCGCAAGGGCAGGAGGGCGAGTATCCGCCCACGCCAAACACCTACGATCCAAGTCGCACCTACTGAGCTAGCGCAAGGCAGGCCGAGGGGCCAGGAATCTACGTCCTGGCAATCAATCGCTCGCTTGCGAGACCGCCGAACGCGGACCTTCCACCAGTTGCGCTTTGACGAAGCCCGCGAGTTGCGCCAGGGCCTCGTCCGCTTGTGGAAAGGCCATGCTCAACATGTGCCACGCATGCGCCATGTTCGGAAACACCTTGAGCTCGGCCTGGCCACCCGCTTGCTGCGCCCGGCTCGCGAAGGCCGTGACTTGATCGAGCAAGAGTTCACCGCTGCCGACTTGTAGCAAGAGGGGAGGGAGTCCGTGCAAATCGGCGTGGCCCGGGGACGCCAATGGATCCGTGGCGGCCGTGTCAGCTAGGTAGAGTTCTGCCCAATGGCGCAGGTACTCGCCGTCGCCCCAGTCGGTGCCCGCATTGCTGTGGATCGAGCCGGTGTCGGCGCTCAGATCCACCCAGGGCGAGAGTAGAAAGGCCGCGCGTGGCAAAGCGTCTCCACGATCACGCGCGACGAGCATGGCGGAAATAGCCAGAGCTCCACCCGAGGAGTCACCGGCAATGATGGTGCGTTCGGGTGCGATTCCCGATTGTCCGAGCCAGCGCAGTGCCGTGGCGCAATCATCGACGGCCGCCGGGAATGGATGCTCGGGAGCCAGCCGATAGTCGATGGCCAAGAGCGGCAACTCACAGGCGAGCGCCAGTCGGCCAAGAAGATCGCGATACCCTTCGGTGGAGCCGAGCACATAGCCACCGCCGTGCAAGTAAAGGATGGCCGCATCCGTGGTCACGCCCTTGGGTCGAAACCACTCGCCCGGTAAGCCGCCCACGTCGACCTTCGCCCTCGTGATCAAGCGCCTCACGGAGCAGGGCGCGGACATGATCTCGATGCGATGGCGCGCCATCGACGGCGGCAGCTTGATAAGGCGCAAGCCGTTCTGGCGCAGAATGCCTACGAGGGCCTCTTGGAAGACGGTCCGCTGGTTCTCGCTTCGGTTTGCGAAGAGCGCCCGCGTGAACTGGCTCAGGGCGATCCACAAGATCGAGAAGCGCATGCTGATCGACTGAGCGATGGAAGTTCGCTTCGACATGTTTGGATTTGTACCAGAGCGGAAGGCTGCGCAGGGC
Source organism: Kofleriaceae bacterium (assembly GCA_024642805.1). GTDB lineage: Bacteria > Myxococcota_A > Polyangia > Haliangiales > Haliangiaceae > NORP324. The sequence continues at coordinate 4,081 of JAHEAK010000532.1, forward strand.
GAGCTCGTTGCTTTCTCCCGGAGCGGAAGGCTGCGCAGGGCGTGCTCGTTGCTTTCTCCCGAAGCGGAAGGCTGCGCAGGGCGTGCTCGTTGCTTTCTCCCGGAGCGGAAGGCTGCCTAGGGCGAACTCGTTGCTTTCTCCCGGAGCGGAAACCCGCTTTCAGCGGATTTCCTAGGTATCCACGAAGGCTTTGAGCT